>JAFZRB010000270.1 GCA_017620115.1 Clostridia bacterium
AACGAGAGGCGGGCTGACAACGAACCAGGTTTTTTCCCATGGGGAGCATTACCCTGCTCCGAGCGATTTTGTACTGCTCATTGCTGCCGCTGGAACCTATAACCACGAAGTCCTGTTGGACGCGGTTGTCACCGTACCAGTGCATGGTCGCCACAGCGCTCGATGCATAGGCGGTCTTGCTAGCTGTGCAACTGAAGATGGCTGTCGTTTGCGCGGCGGGAAGCATGGGCGTATTGTCGCTGGCGTCTGCCGCTGTCAAACTGCTCTGGGAGGCAGGAGCACTACATCTCCGGGCTGGCGGATCGTGACGGTGCTCTTCTTCTTGGAAACATCGATATCAACGGCGTTCATAAAATAACCCCTGTGATTGAATTTGCAGCGGACGAAACCAGCTTTTCTCATTGCCTTTTCAATCAGCTGGGTGTTCACACGAACACGTGGTTCAACCTGCGTAAAACGAACGCCGCGCGGATCAGCCAGGTCGAATACGCGCGGCGCTTACTGAAAAAAGGCAAAGTAGTTGTAAAGCAAGAGATCATAGCCTAGGCGCCGGAATTGAAGAAGCTCAGCGCGGAGTTTGGAAAGATCGGGAGCAATCTCAACCAGATCGCCCATCACTTCAATGCAGGAGGGGCGCATTCGAGCTACATGTACGAGCAGACTCAGAAGGCACTCTCCGCTCTTTATGCCATGAAATACGAGGTCGAGGCGACGGGAGGAGAATTCCGCGGCTATTCTCAGGCACGGCTTCATAGAAACAGTCACTCAGAGAAACGCGTTGAACCTGAAAACAAGCGATCAAATTCAATTTGATTATTTGAATGTACAGTGTTATAATAGACGTAATTCGAGGTGATATGATGCTGATTTCAACAAAAGGCAGATACGCGGCGCGAATGCTCCTGGACATCGCGATCAACCAGGGCAAGGGATACGTCCCAATGAAAGACATCGCCGCCCGTCAGCAGATTTCAAAAAAATATATGGAGGCGTTTACAGCGCCATTTGCCGCGGCAGGCATCCTCGGGATCCGTCGGGGAAAGACCGGCGGGTACCGGCTGCTCCTCCCGCCGGATAAAATCACTTTATGGGATATTGTCTGCCTGACAGAAGGCCCCATGCACGCCGTGTCGTGTCTGGAACGTCCGGAAAATCCCTGCGCCCGCTGCGGTTTCTGCATGACTCTGCCCGCATGGGAGGGGCTGGACAAGGTCGTCCGGGAATACCTGCAATCCGTCACGCTGCAGCAGCTGATCGATCAGGCGAAACCCCAGCCTTCCAATCTGCAGGATTATCCCTGCGGGGTATGATTGGGGAAGATCAGTTCAATGATGGGAGTGACAGCCGGTGGCGCTGCAGGATGACATAGACCGTCTTTTTGCACAGTTTCCCGACGTTATCCATGGGTTCGCGGATATCTCTTACAGCCCTTTTTCACCGGAATACCGAGCGGCAGTCGTGTTCGCAGTGCCGTATGGGTAGCAACTCACATTGGAAACGTATACCGAACAAGGCTTTGAGGATGGCATTCAGTCCGCGAAAACCCAACTGGAGGGCATTATCGCTCGGCTGGAAACGCTGTTGCGGGATCACGACACCGCGTATTATGTGCCGCCGGTCGCGCAGAATAACGAGACGGAGCTACTGGCACCCTTCTCGTTCAAATATGCGGCGACAAGAGCGGGCCTTGGATGGATCGGCAAAAATGACGTGCTAATCACACAGCGGTACGGGCCGCGGGTGCGCTTATCGGCGGCCCTGATCGACGCGCCATTGCCCTGCGCCTCGCCGGTTCTCGAGAGCGGCTGCCCGGACGACTGCTTCAAGTGCGCGGAAGCCTGTCCATGTAAAGCGCTTCACGGCGTCAAATGGGATGCTTCCAGGCTGCGTTGCGAACTCATCGACTATCATCGATGTAACCGGATGCGCAGCGCCTTCATCTCCAGGCTCGGGCGCAAGAACGCCTGCGGGCTCTGCCTTGCCGCCTGTCCATTCGGAACCGAAAAATGCAGAACACCATAAAAAGGCCTGCTGCCTCATCTGACAGCAGGTCGTTTTTGTAAAGGCTCACGCTTCTTTTTTCGGGAGCACACAGGTCCTCTTCATGGCCACGGCGCTGGCGATGTCGCCCAGCACGTTGCAACAGGTCGCTCCCGCGTCCACCAGGATGTTGACGCTCACATACATGCCCATAATGCCGGCGGGCAGGCCGGCAATCGCCGCCAGCGCGGCAAAGGAAGCGATGGCGCTGTTCGGAACGCCCGGCGCGCCGATGCTGAGCAGCGTATTGCTCAGCAGGACGACCGCCAGCAGCCCGTAAGACAGCTCCGTTCCGGTCGCGTTGGCGAAGAACACGATCATGAAGGACATCACGATGGACACCGCGTCCATGTTGATCGTCGCGCCCAGCGGCAGGGCCAGCGAGGAAATCTCATTGGGCACGCCCATCTCGTCGGCGCAGCGCTTGCTGATGGGCAGCGTGGCGGACGAGGAGGCTGTGCCAAAGGCGTTCAGCGCGGCGGGGAGCACGGTGACGAAGAACTGCCTCATGCTGAATTTGCCGATGCCCTTCACGATTACAAGCCCGTAGACGATGACGATGTAGAGGAACATGACCAGATACAGCGCGCCCAGCACGGCCGCAAGGGACAGGAGGGTCTTCAGGCCGTTCACGTGAACGGTTCCGGCCAGGGAGCAGAAGACGCCGACTGGCGTCGTGTACATCACGGCGGAGATGATCTTGACGGAAATCTCATTCACCGCTTCGCACAGCCTGACAAAGGGTTCCGCCTTTTTCCCGACAACGAGACAGGTGATGCCGACAATGATCGC
>JAFZRB010000271.1 GCA_017620115.1 Clostridia bacterium
TCCGCCAGCGCGTCCAGCGCAGCGCGCAGGAAGTCCGCCGGCCCCAGCCGCCGCCCGCCGACGTCGATCTCCGAAGGCAGAAACCCCTGAAGATCGATATGGGCCGCCGCCGCCCGCAGGTCGGCCGAGCGCAGCGCAACCGGTTCTTCGATGCCGCGCGGCGCCTCCAGAAAGCCCTTCGCACGCCCCGGCGCAAACTCCTCCGCTCCGCGCAGCAGGCACACCGTCGCCTGGAAGATGTCCGCCAGGCAGAGGGAGGGTTCGTCGATGGGCGCAAAGCGCTCGCGCAGACGATCCCGAAGGAACCGCATGTCTTCCCGGCGCAGCTTAACGCGCGGCTTCCGCGCTGCGTCGAGCTCAGGCACGGTGACCAGCCGGAACCGCCCGTCCGCCTTCACGCGGCGCAGGAACGCCCGGATGCGGCTGTAATACGCCGCGGTCTCCTCCGGCGCGCGCGGCGCGCATGGCTTCCATTGCCCAAACGGCGCAAGGTTCCCGCCGTTGTAATTCACGCCGTCCCAGAATTCGCGGAAGACGGCCATGTTCGGGTGGCAGTAGACGATCGCCCGCTCGCGCGCGGCCAGCTCGTCCAGCACGCGCCCGGCGTCGGCTTCCTCACCGCCGGGCAGGAACCCTTCCAGCGAGAAATTATACTCCACATGCCGCGCTCCGCAGTACCACAGGTCGCTCCCCGCAGCGTCGCAGGCCACGGTATCGCAGTAAAAGGGAATACCCAGATCCGCGTAGACGTACATGGCGACATAGCTCTTACTGTTTCCCGGCGGCGTCGCGAAGGCTATGCGGTCAACGCCCGTCGCCGCGCGGATCATGCCGACGCCCTCCGCCTCCTGGGCCAGAACGCGCCGGTACGCCTCGCCATAATCCTCCGCGTCGCTGAGCTCGCAGATATCCGGATGCACGCTGTGATAGAGCGTGTGCGTGCCGATCACATGATAACGGAGCGCGTCCAGCATGTCCTCGCGCCGCCATGCGACCAGCTGGCGCGCCAGGTAACCCACCAGCGCGACGTGCGCGCGGACGCCCTCCTCGCGAAACAGCTCCATCAGGTCGCGCGCCGCGTCGCAGGATCGCGGGGTGGTATAGTCCTCTGTGTCGAAAAAGAACATGAGCTCCGTCGGTTTCTTCCGGAAAGCTTCCCTATCCCGCGCCGCCGCTGATCCTTCCATGTTTTCTCACGCCTCCCGCTCCCCCGCTTCCTCTGCGCAAAGTATATTGCATGACATACCTTATGTCAAGCCTTTTGAAAAGACATCATTCCAAAAAGCTCCCAGTATTCACTGAGAGCTTTCAGGTTTATTGGTGCTTTGCCAGAACCTTTTCACGCCTTCCGGAAGGGTCAGATCACATTTGACAAAAGCTTTTCCACGAGCTTCACGGAGCCTTCGGCGTCGTCAATGGTGCAGAGCGGCCTGCCGCCCGTCAGCAGAGCGTTGACAAAATCCTGATCCTCCTGCTTATAGCCGTAGTAGGCGTGGAACTGATCCGATCCGGCGAGCGCTTTCCCGTCGATTTTTTCGATATTCTGCCCGCCGACACCCGCAGCCGCCAGCGAATACATGCTTTTCCCGGAATGATAGAGGATCGTCGCCTCGCATTCCGCGCCGCCGAATCCCAGATTGATGAACGCGCTGGCGCCGGGCCCGTGCATTTCAAAGCCGTGCACACGACCGCCCGTTTGGTAGTTGGACTTCATCGTGCCCGTGACGCCGTTGTCGAACTTCATGACGGACGACCAGGCGTTGTCCACGGGGCATCCGGAAAAGCGCCCTACCACGGTGGCGCAGGCCGTCACCTCGCCGCCGGCCAGATACCTCACGAGGTCGACGGCGTGGATGCCGTCCGTCGCGAAGGCGTTGCTGTATTCCCATTCATGCCCCAGATCCGTATGCTTGATGAAGACGCCGTCCACCTGCGTGATGGTCGTTATCTCTCGCATATGCTTCATGACCGCCTGTACCAGCGGAATATGACGGCGGTTCAAGGCGACGGCGCAGAGTTTCCCTGTTTCCCGGCTGATCCGCGCCAGGGCGCTCGTCTGGTGGGCGGACGTGCCCGCCGGCTTCTCCATCATGCACGGCAGCCCCGCGCGCATGCAGTCCTGCGCGACGCGGAAGAGCCGGTCCGGCTCGACCAGCACGAACACGCCGTCCAGCGCTTCCTTTTGGAACATCTCGTACATGTCCCAATACACGCCCGGAATGGAAAACCTCTCAGCCGCGGCCTTTGCCTTGTCATATCTCAGATCGCAGACGGCGACCAGATTGGCGTTTTCAATCTCCTTCAGGCTCGGCAGATGAACGCTGTTCGCGATTCCGCCCGCCCCAATCACCGCGACGCGCGCGGCCCTGTTGCTCATGGCCATTTCTCCTTTCTGTTTAACCTGTCAGAATCTGTTTCCCCTATGGATCATCATTCGGCCCTCAACCGCTCCGCATTTTCTCACCGCATCATACGCCGTGCCTGGTTTCCGGGCGCTCATCCGCCGCGCCTTCATTTCTGCGCAGCATTCTGTTGCGATAATTCGTGGGCGAGAGACCTATCTGTTTGCGGAAAAAATTGGAGAAATTGGCCGCGTCGCTGAATCCCACCTGGTGCGCGATTTCCGAAACGCTTTGCCAGCCGTTGTTAAGCAGTATGCACGCACGGCGGAGCCTCTTTTGATTGTAAAGCGCGATGACGCCCATGCCGAAGTACGTGCGCGTCAGCCGCTCCATCTGCGATACGCTCATGTGGAACTGATCGGCGATCGCGCTCACCTTCAGGTTGTCCGCCAGATACGCGTCGAGGTAGGACGATAACGCTTCGTCAAAGCGCGTCTGCGCTCCCCTGCCGTATATAAGGCGCTCCAAAAGCTCCAGAAGGGAACTGTTGATCATCGCGGCCGCCCTCGCGGCGGAGAGCTGACTCCCGTTTTTCAGCAGGGAAATGTACTCGTCCGCCCTGTGCTGCAGCGACGCGTTTTCAAATATCGCGGAAGTGACTATGTATTTATTCAAAAGATCCACGAGTCCGCCAAACTTATTGTCGCTTGAAAGGAATATGTTGGCGCCGATCTGCTCATAGCCTTCGCTCGTGGCGCTGTATATTTCATGCCGAACGCCCGGCGCTATGACGCTGGCGCAGCCCGGCACCAGCACGCGCGTCTCTTCTCCGCAGATTATGCAAATGCTGCCCTTCGTCACGACCAGGTACTGCATGTGGCTATGTTCATGCGGTATGCGGCCCCAGCGCCCGCCGCGCCTGTAATAATTCAGCTCTTCATAACCGGGCACGCTGCGTATACGGTAGCCGTCTATAACATCGCCGTCATTGATGTACATCGCATTACCCCTTGATCGCGCCTATCATGACGCCCTTGACGAAAAACTTCTGAACAAACGGGAAAACGATCAAAAGCGGCAGTATGGCGATCACCATGACCGCGTAATTGAGCGTTATCGTGTACAGCGAAACGATACTGCCGCCCTCTGTGGCGACGAGGCCCATGGTCTCCTCGTTGATCAGCATCGAACGCAGTATCAGCTGCAGCGGATACATTTCCACGCTTCTGCCGAGGTATATCATCGCGTCGGTCCACGCGTTCCAGTGCCCCGAGGCGTAAAACAGCGTTATGACGGCCAGTATCGGCTTGGACAGCGGCGTGACGATCTGTATAAACGTGCGGAACGCCCCGGCGCCATCCACTTCGGCCGCCTCCGTCAGATCCGCCGGTATCTGCTGCGAAAGATACGTGCGCGTTATCATCAAATTATACGTGGCTATCGCGCCGGGCAGCACCATCGCCCAGACGGTGTTGAGCATACCGTAGTTCTTCACCACGATATATGTGGGAATGAGTCCGCCCGAGAAGAACAGCGTCAGCGTAATGAGAAAACTGATAAGCCTCCGATACGGCAGCTCTTTCATGGCGATCGCATACGCGGTGACAAACGTAAGCGTGACGTTGATCAGTGTGCCCAGGCTCACGTATATGAGCGTGTTCTTGTAGCCGTTCCAGACGGTCGCGGACGTGATCAGCTTGCGGAAGTTGTACAGCGTTATGTGCGCGGGAAACAGCGCCAGCGGATTTTTGACGTACTCGAGCGGCTCGCTGAAGGCCGCCACAAAGATCGTCCACAGCGGGTAGATGAAGATCAGCGATAAAAGCAGCATCAGCGCGGTGATGACCACGTCGAACGCGGTGAGCCTTTTTAGCTTGTGCATGCTTCTCCTCCTAACTACCACAGCGACGTGTCCGCCAGCCTGCGCGAGAGCGTATTGAAAAACAGCAGTATGACGAGCCCGACCACGTTGTTGAAAAGGCCCACGGCGCTCGCAAACGAGTATTTCATCTGCTCTATGCCCATGCGGTATACATACGTGCTGAGCAGATCGCTGGTCGAATAGGTGCTCGTGTTCTGCAGCAGCAGCACCTTTTCAAAACCGACGTTCATCACATTGCCCAGCTGCATGAGCAGCAGGGTCATCATCGTGGGGATGAGGGAAGGCACGCTGATGTGCCATATGCGCTGCCAGCGGTTCGCGCCGTCTATCTCCGCCGCCTCGTACAGCGTGGTGTCTATCGATGTGAGCGTGGCGTAGTATATGATCGAGCTCCAGCCCATGCCCTGCCAGATGCCGCTGCCCACGTATATCGAGCGGAAGCAGCCCGGTTCCTGCATAAAGTTTATCCGCGCGATCCCCAGCTTTTCTATCAGCAGATTGATAATGCCGTCCGATACCGACAGGTACGATTTGAGCAGGCCGCAGATGATGACCACGGAAATAAAGTGCGGGAAGTAGCTTATGGACTGCACCACGGAACGAAATCTTGCGAAGCGCACCTCATTCTGCAGGATCGCGAACACGATCGGAACCGGAAAGCCAAACAGGATCGAATACACGCTGATCATCAGCGTGTTGCGCATGAGCCGCCAGCAGTTGTTGGACTGAAAGAAGGTGATAAAATGCTTAAAGCCCACCCATTTGCTGGCCATGACGCCCTTGAAGGGATTGTAATCCTGAAAGGCGATCACGTTGCCCCACATGGGCATATATCTGAACAGCAGATAGTATATAAAGCCCGGCGCGAAAAACGCCAGCGCGATAAGGCCCTTGCGGCGCGAGCGCGGGGACTGATACCAGCGCGTTCGTCTTCTGGTAAGCGTTAAGCCGTTCATAGAGGAATCCTCCAAAATACAGGCAAACGCCGCAGGGCGGACAATAGCCGCCCTGTGACGTTATGTCAGTCTGTCCGGGCAACAGGGTATTAAAGGTTATTATCCGACAGAAGCCACGACCTCGTTGAAGCGGGCGTAGGCCTTCTCGTAGTAACCCATCAGCTCTTCGAGACGCAGTCCGCCGAAGCCGGCCTTGTACTCTTCCCAATCGGCGTCGGAGGACACGTCCTTCGTGCCGTTGATGAACAGCGCGAACCACTCGTCGACATAGGCGTTGAGGTCGACCAGGATCGTGTTGACCTCGGTGATCTCATCCTCCGTGTAGCGCAGAGCGGGCATGCGGATATCGTGCGCCTGGCCAATCTCGGTGATGGCGGCGTTGCCCAGGCCGGCCTTGTCGCTCAGCGTAGCGCGGTAGAACTCCGTGATCATGGCGCTGGGATAGCAGCTGGTGTTGCCCGAATAGTTGTTCAGGTAAGACAGCACGCCCAGATCGCTGCTGGTCACGTCGTCGGTAAAGACGTGCTTGCCATCCACCATGTTGAACGTCTTGCCCTCGACGCCCCAGTACACGGTCTCGCGGCCTTCATCGCTGTACAGGTAGTCGAACACCTTCAGCACGCTTTCGACATCGCTGCAGGTGGAAGAGATCGCGCCGCCATAGGATACGTCGATGGCGGTGTGGTGGCTCTGCCAGGCGCGCTTGCCCTCGGGGCCGTACAGCGGCTCCATGTAGGTCAGCGCTTCGCCCTGGCCGTCGGCGATGAGCAGGCCGTTATAGGTGCTCATCACGCCGGAGAAAGAGCCGGCGCAGACCGCCGCGGTCTTGGATACGATGTCCGTGCGGATATCGCCGCCGGACAGCGAGTTCCAGTCGGGATTGAGCAGGCCGTCCGCGTTCAGAGAGCGCAGGAAGACCAGCGCTTCGCGGTAGCTGTCCTGAATCGGGCCGTAAGCGATGTCGCCGGCCTCGGTGATGTACGCGTCGCCGGTGCTGTCAAGGCCGACGCCGCGCGCGCCGGTATCCCACGAATACACGAAGTTCTTCAGCTGATCGGCGTTCATGCTGATCGGATAATCGACGGTGTCGATCTTTTCCGTGATAGCGGCGCACGCGTCATAGAACTCCTGAGTGGTGGTGGGAACCTCGAGCCCGCACTCGGTCAGGAAATCCTCGCGAATGAAATAGCCGTTCCAGTAGCGGGTCGGCGCTTCCATGATACGCGGGAAGAAGTAGATGTTGCCGTCGGCGGAGGTGATCGCCGCCTTGATCTCGGGATCCTGCGCGATCAGCGCGCACAGGTTGGGCATCAGCTCAGGCGTAATGTAATCGTTGAGCGCCTGCAGCGCGCCGATGCGGCCGAATTCCTCCCAGGTCAGAGGATCCATATCGACCAGCATGTCCGGCAGCTGGCTCGGGTCTGCCATGACGAGCGAGAACATCGTCTTTTTGTCGCTGGAAGGCACGGTCGTCCAGTCCACCTTTATGCCAAGGCGTTCTTCGACGGCCTGCCACAGATACTGTTCCGAATAGCTGGTAATGCCGGTCTGATCGCTGAATGTGAACGCGCCCCAGGCGGCGATGGTCTTCGCATCATCCGCCAGCGCCATCCCGGCGCCCAAAGAAAGCACAATCGCCAGCGACAGTATGACTGCCAACAACTTCTTCATAAAACTCTCCTCCTCCTCGATTGTTCAGGCCTGGGCGCAAACATGCGCTCCAAATGCCTATACGCAGAGTATAACATGGTTTTTACACGTTTGTACATATAAATTCACCGCAAATACTTGTGAATTCTGCTCATAGCCTGCGGCGTTTTTACGCCTCTTCGCGCAGCTGGCGCTTCGCCTCGCGGACATCCATCGTGTAAATCCCGCGATAGCCTTCGAATACGGAGTCGAACGATATCATGTCGCCGGAAGGCGCCCAAACGGGGTGCAGGTCGCAGCGTATGTCGACCGGCTTGAAATCCCTGCTCTTGAACCGGCCCAGCAGCCCGCCCCGCCGCGTCTTAAGGTCGTACAGATACAGCTCCTGATGCAGATCCGCGAGCGGATAGCTGTCGTAGAGTATGTACTGTCTGTCCGGCGAATAGCTGACATGCCCGTCCCGCACAAAGAAGCCCGTATCCACCGTGCGGCCGGTGTGCGTCCTGTCGGTCAGCTCGTACAGCTGGTTGCCCAGATCGCCCAGCTCGAGCCCGGACGAATGGATGCTCAACACATCCGGCGACACCCAGTAATAGTGGCTCGCGTAAGCGAAGTCGGACAATACGTAAATGTCGCTGCCGTCGGTATTGGCGGTCAGGATGGCGGTTTTCCAGTGCGCGCCGTCCATGTTGCGCAGCAGGAAGACGAAGCGGCTGCCGTCGGTGTTGAAATTGATGTGGTTGATCATCACCTTCTGATCCTCGCCGCCGAAGTACTTGCCGGTGAGCTTCCACAGCGTATCCAGCGAGATGATCAGGCGGTAAGCCCCGGTTTCGAGATCGACGAGATACACGCCGTCGTCTTCGGGATGCTTCACGTCATACCACGGATCTCTGCGCCCGGCATAGCCGTAGCCTGGCCTGAAGTCAAACATGCGGTCGAAGTTCACGCTGAGCGCGTGCCTGCAGTCCGGCGAAACCGTCGCGACGGGACGATCGATCACGCGCTGCTCGCCCGTGCGTATGTTTTTGATGACCGCGCCATAGCCGCACTCGTTGTCCAGCCGCGTGTTCCATATGACGGTGTCGGGATACGCCGGCAGCCACTGAATAAAACAGCTCTGCTGGAAACACCAGGCCTTTGTCTCGCCGAGCTTCTCGCGGCTGCCGTCGCTGAGATCAATGCAGTATATCTCGGCGACGTCGTCCTTTGTGGGCATGTGATCCATGAAGGGCACATGAATCGCCAGATGCCGTCCGCACCCGCGATCGAACGCGGGAATGTCGTAATAGCCGAACAGCCAGTAGCTGTCCGCCGGTGTGATGCGCTTTGCCGTTGCGTTAAGCTGTCTCATGCAGAATCCCTCCTGTCACGCTCGCGTCTCCATATCCGCCGCACGGGCAGCCTTCGCCCGTGTCCGGCCACCCATATTATAACATTTCTTTTACACTGATGTACATGTAAATGTATGGCACATAATTGTATATTCTGCTCATCGGTATGCAAACAGGAACAATTCGGCGGCCAGCTCCGGACGAACAACGCCCCGGCGGCTCAGCGCAGGGCGCGCAAGCGTTTGACTGACGGCTCGGATTGCGGTCAGTCGTCGCCCTGCGCCGGGATATACACCTGCTCCGCAATGGCCGTCAGATCCAGGCCGTCGGGATCAATTGTGTATATGGAAAGAGCGTACATCAGCCCCGGCGCCGCGTCGTACCACAGGCATAATTCGACCCATTCCTCGCTGCCGGTCTGGGCCTGTCCGATCGTTCCATGGCAATGGCCGATCGTTATCTCCCGTTCATTCTCCCAGGCGAAATACATGTCTGCGATATTCATCAGCTCGCCCTCCTCCAGCGCGGCGGGCTGGATCCGGGCGCAGCATTCATCGCTGTACCACGAGAATTGCATCTCCGCCAGGTTTTCGCTCCGGAGCAGCCGGTAAACCACGTTTTCCGCGCCTTCCGGCACGCCGAAGGACAATCCGGTCTCTTCCAGCAGTTGCTCAGCCGTCAGCTCCTCCCATGGGTTGGACGGATATGCCACAAAGCCGCTCTCGTTCGCCTCGCTGCTCAGGAACCAGTTATCCAGCTCGGTGAGCTTGAACTCCCAGTCGAACAGATGCGCCCACATCTGCATGTCCTCGGAAAGCGCGTCCATGGGCGTTCCGGGCCTGTACAGCAGCATGTCGTCTCCCTCGCTGATGCCGTAGGGATCGGTGGTGACAAAGCGGATGTCCTCGTCGATCGTCTCTATCCCCGGTTCATCATCCACAATCAGGCTGTCGACGTGAACCTTCCAGGAATACTCGTCCGCCTGTTCCATCAGCGTCATCCGGCCGGTAAAGGAACAGACGTAGATGGTGCCGTCCGGGTAGCCCTCGCCGATGTCTCCCATCTCGCCGTCGTGGAAGTTCCCGCTGAATGAACCGTCCGCCTGGATCCGCAGATCCGTCGACCAGGCGCCCACGCCGCTGCAGAAGCTCCATTCCAGTCCATCCAGTTCCTCAAATGTCGGGCTTTCATAATCCGCGCAAGCGCCGGCGGCGGACAGCAGAAGGATAAAGGTCAGTACCCACGCCAATGTTTTTCTCATCTCAATGCTCCTCTCTTCTAAAGGCTTCACGATTGCCTTCTTGTGGATAAAGACGTATTCAAAAGGAAAACTGTTCCGGCCTGTTATCGGCAAAAACAAATGTGGAAAAACATTCGCAACCGTGATATAATGTCATTGAAGACGGCTGTTGTTTTGAACTCCGAAAGGGAGGGTGCCCCATGAAAAACGGAACCGGCCGGCTCGGCGACGGGGGCCGCCGAATGGGCGGCGGACGGCTTATCGCAGACGCGGCCGGAAAACGAAGCTCACACCGGGAGGAAACGCCATGATACTGTTCCGAAGCGCCTCATGTCCCCGGCCGATCCGCCTGCGGGAGGAAACGCGCCGGTTCGCCTATGATTCCCTGAACGGGAAGTACGGTCAGGAGCTGCAAAAGAGCGATCACCTTACCCTCCGCCGCGAGGAAGCGCAGGGCCTGACCCGCTATCAGCTCTACGACCTGCTGATCTCCAAAATCGCCAGGGAAGCGCCCGTGCGGGTCATCCCCGGCGAAATGCTGGCGGGCAGCGCCACGCTGAAGGCGGCCTCCCGGCACATCATACCCGTGCTGTACGAGAACGGAGAGCGGGTCATGGACAGCGTGAGCCATACCACACCCGGTTTCGACCGGGTGCTGCGGGAAGGCATCGATCAGTACGAGGCCCGCATCCGCGCCCGCCAGGCGGAACCCTGCACGGATGAAGAGGCGGCGTTCCTTTCTTCGCTTCTGAACGTCATCGACGCCATGCGGGTGTGGCATGGCCGGTATATGGCGGCCATAGAGGATGAGGCGGAATGGGAGGCGCTGAAAGACGTGCCGTTCCGGCCCGCCCGCACCTTCCGGGAGGGGCTGCAGAGCCTGTGGTTCAGCTTCGCTTTCTGCCGGCTCATGGGCTATTGGCCCGGCATCGGCAAGGTGGACCGGATGCTGGAGGGCCTGTATCAGGCCGACCTGGCCCGCGGCGCGATCACGGAGGACGAGGCGCGGGAACTGCTTGCTCACTTCTTCATCAAGGGCTGCGAATGGGTGACGCTGGAGGTATGCGGAAGCGGCGACGGCCAGCACTACCAGAACAAAGTGCTGGCCGGGCAGGACGCCGAAGGGCGCGAGACCGCCGGAACCGTGACCCGTCTGATCCTGGAAGTCGTGGAGGAACTGCCCATCGGCGACTATCCCATCGCGGTGCGCCTGCGGGCCGATTCCCCAAAGTGGCTCATGGAGCTGGTGGCGAAGGTCATGCGCCACGGCAGCGGCGTGTGTTCGGTCTACAACGAGGAGCTCGTGATGCGCAGCCTGGAGGAATACCATTATTCCCACGAGGAGGCCGCCGAGTTCGCCAACGACGGGTGCTGGGAGGTGCAGATTCCCGGAAAGACCCGCTTCGGCTATAAGCCCATGGACGCCTATATCCTGCTCCAGCGGGACGTGCTGCATCTGTTCGATTCGGAGACCGTGGATTATCCCGACTTCGACAGCCTGCTCGAGGCGTACTTCGCCGCCATGAGCAAGGACATGGAGCGCTTCCACGCCGTCGCCGACGGTCAGATTACCGACAAACAGCCCGCCAGCGTATTCGCCCTGCTCGAGGACGGCTGCATCGAGAAGGCGCAGGATTATTTCAACGGCGGGCCGATATACAACGTGCTCTCGCCCCACTACGGCGGGCTGCCGGATACCGCCAACGCCCTGCTGGCCATCCGCCGGATCGTGTATGAGGAGAAGCGGATGACGCTGGGCGCGCTGGTTGACATCCTGCGCAACAACTGGGAAGGGCAGGAGCCTCTCCGCCGCCGGATCGCAGCGCTGGACGGCTATTTCGGCAACGACGCGCCGGAAGCGGACGCGCTCTGCGGAGCGCTGGTGCGGCGGTTCATCGATCTCGCGCGGGCCGTGCATCTGCGGAACGGCATCCTCCGCCCGCCGGGAATCTCCACCTTCGGCCGGCAAATCGAATGGAAGGACGCCCGCGGCGCGCACGCCCAGGGCAAAAAGCAGGGCGAGATCCTCTCGGGGAATCTGAACCCCGCGCCTGGCACGGACCGCGAATCCGCCACGGCCGTCATCCGCTCCCATTGCTCGGTGGATCTGTCCCGCCTCACCTGCGGCACCGCGCTGGATATCAAGCTGGAGCCCTCCTGCGCCCGCGGCGAGGAAGGGCTTGCGGGCATCCAGGCGCTGATCCGGGGCTTTCTCGCGCTGGGCGGATTCTTCATGCAGATCGACGTGATCGACAATTCAGAGCTGAAGGACGCCCAGCAGCACCCGGAGAAATATCCCACGCTGGCCGTGCGCATCTCCGGATGGTCGGCGCGGTTTGTCACGCTGGATGAGAACTGGCAGCGGATGATCATCGAGCGCACCGCCATGGAGACGATATGACGCGGGGAATCATCACGGGCATCCAGCGCTTATGCCTGCATGACGGGCCCGGTCTGCGCACCACGGTGTTCTTCAAGGGCTGTCCGATGCGCTGCCGATGGTGTCACA
>JAFZRB010000272.1 GCA_017620115.1 Clostridia bacterium
CGGCTGATTCAGGCGCTGGATCATTACGGCTGGCGGCTGGGCACGGGTTTTCTTTCCACGCCCATGATCCTCTATGTGCTGGCGGACATGGATATCGAATACGCCTATCGTCTGCTGGAGAACGAGGAGATCCCCGGCTGGCTTTCCATGCCCAGAAGCGGAGCCGTGACCATCTGGGAGGGCTGGGAAGGGCCGAAATCCGACAGCGGTATCTGTTCCCTGAACCATTACTCCAAAGGCGCTGTGTGCGAATGGCTGTTTGACACCTGCTGCGGCATCCGGGTGGACGGGGAAAACCATTTCACGATTGCGCCCCGGCCCGGCGGGCGTCTCACCCGCGCAGAGGCCCGCTATATCAGCGTCTGCGGCGAGATCACTTCCGGCTGGAAGCGGGATGGCGGGAAAACGTTCTACACAATCACCGTTCCTGCCAACTGTGAGGCGGACATCCGCCTTCCGGACGGTACGACCCGGACTGTCGGCGCCGGAACCTGTGTTTTTACAGCGGGATGAGTCATGAAGAACGAGCGCACTTCAGCTTTTCCTGTGCGTGAAAACAAGCCTCCCTTTCCGCTCTTTCGATGAGCCGTTGTTTCACCGCGGCAGGGGCAAACTTGGGCGGGGCGCTGCGTCGATAAAAACGATACCGTCGTGCCGGCTATTGCAAATCGATTCGCTTTGTGGCATAATAAAACCGGTAGAGAGCATGGCCCATGCGCATCGGGCTTCGGAAGGAAAACCAGAAGCGGAGTAATTTGAGAAACGAGGTGTTTGTCATGAAGCCGTACCGTATCTATTCACCGGAACGCACCACCTATACCGACCGTGTGAGCGGTGTCACCGTGCATCAGCTGACACATTACAAGGGCAACAGCGTTCATCCCTATTTCACAGAGAACGCATGGTTTGACGGCAACCGCAAGTTCATCTTCACCTCCGACCGTGAGAACGTGACCAATCTGTTTTCATTTGATCTGGAAAGCGGCGAAATCGCCCAGCTGACGGATTTTTCCAACGAGCGCTTCGGCCCGGCGCGCATCATCAAACACGTCAACAAAGAGCGGAATGAGACCTACTACTGGCAGAACGGCTGCCTTTACGGCCTGAGCCTCAGCGACCTGTCCGTGCGGCCCATCTTTATCGCGCCCAAAGACGACCGCTTCTGTTCCGGCAGCGGCGTTCTCAACGCGGGCGGCGGCATCACCGGCGCGGGCGGCAAATACATCTACATCGGCCTGACCGAGGATCTGAGCCAGCGCATCTTTACCCGCATGAGCGCCAACTATGTCGGCTTCAGGGAGACCTTTGAGGCCAAACCGCTCTGCATCATCCTCCAGATTGATCTGGAAACCGGCGCGGCCAGGAAGGTATGGGAGGAAAAATGCTGGGTGGGCCATATCAATCCCTCGCCCACGCTGGATGGGATTCTGACTTTTTGTCACGAAGGCCCGTGGGATCGAGTGGACAACCGCATGTGGGTGCTCAACGCCAACACCGGCGACGTGCGCATGCTGCGCCCCCGCAAGCAGGACGGCGAGATGATCGGCCACGAGTACTGGCTGCAGGACGGCGAGACCGTCGGCTACCAGGTACATGTGCCCACCCCCGGCAATCCCGTTCGCACCACCTACACCGGCTTCATCCGCTATGACGGCACGGGGGAGATCGAGGCCCTCAACGGCCCCATGAAGTCGCCGGATCACGTATTCTCGCTGGACACCGACATGATCGTCACCGACGCCGGCAAAGCCATCAAGCTCATCCGCCGCGAGGGCGACAAATTCGACGCGCCGCGTGTGCTGTGCATGCACGATTCCAGCTTTTATTTCCAGAATTCCCATCCGCATCCCTGCTTTACCCCCGACGGAAAACATGTGCTGTACGCTTCCGATATCGAGGGATACGTCAACCTATACTTCGCCGACATCCCCGATTACGACGATCTGCCCTACCTGGACGAGACGCCGGCGGCGCAGGCAAAACGATAATCTGAAAGGCGGGCGGCATAGATGAAGAGGCCCAACATCATCTTTTATTTCACCGATCAGCAGCGCTGGGACACCATGGGCTGCTATGGCCAGCGGCTGGACATCACGCCCAATCTGGACAGGATTGCGGCGGAGGGCTGCCGCTTTGACAACGCGTTCACCTGCCAGCCGGTGTGCGGCCCGGCGCGCGCCTGTCTGCAGACCGGCCGCTGGCCCACGGAAACGGGCTGCTTCCGCAACGACATCGAGATCCCGCGAGACGTGCCCACGCTGGCAGGCGCGCTGAACGGGGCGGGCTATAAGACGGCCTATGTGGGCAAGTGGCATCTGGCCTCGAACCGCGACAAGGGCCTGCTCAACCGCACCGGCCCCATCCCGGAGGAGCTGCGCGGCGGCTATTCCGATTACTGGATGGCCGCGGATGCGCTGGAATTCACCTCGCACGGCTACAACGGCTATGTGTTCGATCAGGACAACCGGCGCGTGGACTTCACAGGCTACCGCGTGGACTGTATCAACGACTTCGCCGTGGACTACATCCACCGGCAGGACGGGGAGCGGCCCTTCTTCCTGTTCGTGTCGCAGCTCGACCCGCATCACCAGAACGACCGCAACCGCTACGAGGGGCCGGACGGCAGCAAGCGCCGCTTCGCTCGGTACGACGTGCCGGGCGATCTGGCGGGACACGAGGGCGACTGGCGCGAGAATTTCCCGGATTATCTGGGCCAGTGTCGCCGCATCGACGAAAATGTGGGGCGGCTGGTGGACGCGCTCATCGACCAGGGGCTGTGGGACGACACGATTTTCATCTATACCTCCGACCATGGCTCGCATTTCCGCACGCGCAACGCGGAGTACAAGCGTTCCTGTCACGACGCCTGCACGCACATACCGCTCATCGTCCACGGCCCAGGCTTCAACCGCCGCGCGGTCGTCAAGGAGCTGGTGAGCCTCATGGATATGCCCGTCACCATCCTGACCTGCGCGGGTGCGCCGATCCCGGAAGGTTTCCATGGGCGCTCCATCGCACCGCTGGCGGCGGGCGAAGCGGCGGGCTGGGAGAATGCCGTGTTCATGCAGATCAGCGAGAGCCAGGTGGGCCGCGCCGTGCGCACGCCGCAGTGGAAGTATTCTGTGCGTGCGCTGGGAAAAGACGGCCGGAAGGACATGGACGCCGAGGTCTACACCGAGGATTTCCTGTATGATCTGGCGCGGGATCCGCACGAACAGAACAACCTCGTCGCCGCGCCGGAATACGAAGCCGTGCGCGCGGAGATGAGGGCGCTGCTGCTGCGC
>JAFZRB010000273.1 GCA_017620115.1 Clostridia bacterium
AGCCGCGCGACCAGGCTGCCGCCGCCCACGCCGAAGAGATTCGAAAGCGCTACGTTCATCATCACCATGGTGAGCGTGATCGTGGTGGCCGCCATCATGTAGGAATTGCCCGTGCGCCCAATGAAAAAGGCGTCCACCATGTTGTAGATCAGGTTCACCAGCTGGCTGATGATGGTGGGAACCGCCATGGCGAAAAGCGCCTGCGAAATCGGCGCTTCGGAAAAGAGCTGCTGTCTGCTGATTTGGGTGCGTTTCATGCCGTCACTCCCGTCACTTCAGCGCGAGCGAGGCGAACTGCTCGGGACGGTGGTAGTCGGGTTTCGGGGTATCGTAGGGCTTGAACATACAGTAGTGAATATGGCCGGTGAGGTCGCCGCACTTATAGAAGTTGCCGCGCATCCGCTGACCGGCGGCGGGCGTCATGCCGAAACGCTCCTTCAGGAAGGCGGCGGGAATGGTGTAGCTCACGGCCCACCAGCCGCCCCTGTGGTCGGAATGGGTGGCGTTGAAGCCCTCCGGAACGCGCTTCAGCACGGTGCGGCCGTGGCGTCCCTCGCCCAGGCCGATGTGCATCACGCACAGGGGGTTCACCTCGCAGTTGACGTACAGCGGCCTGTCCGCGTCCGGCGCGAGGAAGAATTCCAGGCAGCTGTCGTCGCATACCATGCCGCCCGTCTCCTTCACCTCGGCGCGGATCTCCGGCTCCTTCGCGTACATGAGCACGTGGATGCCATTCTCGTTCCAGCCCGCGCGCGCCGCGCATTCCGGGCGGTAGTCGCCGCCCCAGGGAAACTGATCCAGCTTCGCCTCGTTCAGGCCCTTCCAGGGCTCGGGAATGGCGGCGGGGTCGAATTCGCCGCGGAGGGGCAGGGCGTCCGCGCCCTTCAGATAGAGCAGTTCGTAATCGGTCTGCATAGTGATTCCATCCTTTCCATATACTTTTCGTGTCCGCTTTTATGTCAGTTATAGGGATGCGCCCAACCGGAGCGCAGGAAATCGCGCCAGGTTTCATAGTCGGGCTGATACTTTGCCACGCGCGCCCAGAATTTCGGCGAATGGTTGAACTCGTACAGATGGCACAGCTCGTGGATCACCACGTAGTCCAGCGCCTCGGGCGGGGCCATGATGAGCTTCCAGTTGAAGTTCAGGTTGCCCTGGCCGGAGCAGCTGCCCCACTTGGTGCGCTGCTCGCGCACGGTCACGCGGCCGGGGCTTCGGCCGATCAGGGGCATGTATTGGTTCAGGCGCTCCATCAGGCGCTCCTTCGCGCGGTCGAAGAGGAAATCCCTCAGCTGCTCGCGCACGGCCTCCGGCGACAGGTCCGGCCCCCGCAGCACGACGCTGCCGCCCTCGATGCGCCCGCTCCGCGAAGCCGCCTTCAAAAGGCGCAGCGCGTACGTCCGCCCCTCGACGGGCACGGGCATGCCCTCGGTCATGGGGAAGCGGCTTTCTTCGCGGGCCTTGTAGCCGTCCAGCCGGGCGCGGGCCTCCCGGATCCAGTCCGCGCGCTCCCGCACGAAGGCGTCCGCCTGCCTCAGCGGAAAGGTTTTCGGCGCGAACACGCGCACGCCGTCCGGCAGCACGCGCAGCTCAACCGAAGCCCGCGCCGTCTGAACCAGCTCGTATTCCATGACCTGCCCGCCGGCCTTCACGCTCCGCAGCACGAAATCCCGCTCCTTTTTTATCCAGCTCATGCAGATATTTCGACGCGGACGGCGAGAATCCTGTTGCAAAAACCGCTGTGAACGCGAAAAATAACGGGACGGGCCTTGCAACGGGGCGGCAAAGTGTTTATAATAGATCAGGAATGCTGTCGGGAGGGCTGAGAAGGATGCCGATCTATCAATTTGTCTGCACGAAATGCGGACACGCGTTCGAAACGCTCGTCTCCATCGACAGCCGCGGCAGCGTGAAATGCCCCGAGTGCGGCGGCGAGGTGAAGCGCGACTATACGGGCGCGTGCTCGTTCGGGCCGATGAAATATACCGGCGACAGGCCGGAAAAATGCGAGAGCTGCCCGCATCGCTGCGGGCGCTGAAAGAACAGACAGGGAGTGCCGGTCAACCGGCGTCAACGGCATGGCAAAGAAAGAGTTTCTAACAATAGAGGGCGGCGTCCCGCTGCGCGGCGAAGTCAAGGTGAGCGGCGGCAAAAACGCGGCCGTCGCCATCATCCCGGCGGCGCTGCTGGCGGATTCGCCCTGTGTCATCGAAAACCTGCCCGATGTGGCCGACGTGCACGTGCTGGCGGATATGCTGACGTGGCTTGGCGCCGGCATCGAATTCAAGGGCGATACGCTGCGGATCGACCCGACCACGATCAACCGCTTCGACCCGCCCTACGAACTGGCCCGCAAGATGCGCGCATCCTACTACCTCGTTCCGGTGCTCATGAGCCGGTTCGGGCGGGCGCACGTGCCCATGCCCGGCGGATGCGACATCGGCGCGCGTCCCATCGACCAGACCATCAAGGGCTGGACGATGCTGGGCGCCGACGTGAACACCCAGGGCGGCGTGTTCAACGCCGTGGGCGAGCACCTGCAGGGCGCCGACGTGCATCTGGACATGCCCAGCGTGGGCGCGACGGTCAACACCATGCTGGCCGCCGTGTTCGCCGAGGGCAACACCAATATCCACAACGCGGCCAAGGAGCCCCACATCGTCGATCTCGCGAACTTCCTGGGCAGCATGGGCGCGTGGGTGAAGGGCGCGGGCACCGACACCATCCGCATCCGCGGCGGGCGGCCGCTGCACGGTTCCACCTACGCCGTCATTCCGGATCAGATCGAGACGGGCACGCTGATGATCGCCGCGGCCGCCACCGGCGGCGACGTGGTGCTCACCGACACCATCCCCTTCCACATGGAAGCGCTGTCCGCGAAGCTGCTGGAGATGGGCGTGTATGTGCGCGACGAGGACGACCGCATTCACGTGCGCGGCGGCGGCAGCCTGCGCGGCATCAACGTGAAGACGCAGTACTATCCCGGCTTTCCCACCGACCTGCAGCAGCCCATCGTGAGCATGCTGAGCGTGGCGGGCGGCACCAGCTTCGTGACGGAAAACATCTTCGAGGCGCGCTTCCGCTATGTGGAGGAGCTGCGCCGCATGGGCGCGAACATCCGCGTGGTGGATCGCGTGGCCATCGTGGAAGGCGTGGACAAGCTCACGAGCGCGCCCGTCGCGGCGACCGACCTGCGGGCCGGCGCGGCGCTGGTGGTGGCCGGGCTGATCGCCGAGGGCACGACGGAGATTTCCAACGCGCACTTCATACGCCGCGGCTATGAGAACATCGACAAGAAACTCAGGCAGCTGGGCGCGCGCGTGGAATGGAGCACGCGGGAGAGCGACGATTAGTCTGAAAAAACCGGGCCGGCGCATCGGACGTTCGTTCGATGCGCTCTTTCGCGGATTGGCCGTTGCGGCGGGAGAAGAATCGCATGGGAAAGACGCTTGTGCTGGCGGAAAAGCCTTCCGTCGGCAAGGATATCGCGCGGGTGCTGGGCGCGAAGGGCCGGGGCGACGGGCTGATCGAGGGCGACGATTACGTCATCAGCTGGGCCATCGGCCATCTGGTGACGCTGTGCGAGCCGGACGAACTCGACCCCGCCTGGAAGAAATGGCGCATGGACGCGCTGCCCATGCTGCCTGAGGCGCTCAAAACAAAGGTCATCCCCAAAACGAAGAGCCAGTTCGCCGTGCTCAAAAGGCTGCTGAACGACCCGGAGATCGACCGCGTGATCTGCGCCACGGACAGCGGCCGCGAGGGCGAGCTGATCTTCCGCTACATCTACGACCAGGCGAAGTGCAAAAAGCCCGTCGACCGGCTGTGGATCTCCTCCATGACCGACGCCGCCATCCGGGAGGGGTTCCGCGCGCTGCGTCCCGACGCCGACTACGACGGGCTGTACGAGAGCGCGCGCTGCCGCAGCGAGGCCGACTGGCTCGTGGGCATGAACGCCTCGCGCGCCTACACTCTCCGATACGACGTGCTGCTCTCCGTCGGCCGCGTTCAGACGCCCACGCTGGCGCTGCTCGTTCAGCGCGACCGCGAGATACGCGCCTTCACGCCGAAGGACTACTGGGAGATTCGCGTTGGCTTCGGCGATTACGAAGGCCTGTGGGTCAACCCCGAATCGAAGGATACGCGCTGCTTCGACGAGGAAAAGGCAAAGAACGTGGCCGCGGCGGTGAAGGGGAAAACCGGCCGCGTGACCGAAAACGAGCGGGAGCTCAAGCGCCAGCCCCCGCCCCAGCTGTACGACCTCACCGCCCTGCAGCGCGACGCCAACCGCGCGCTCGGCCTGTCCGCGGCGAAGACGCTCGAAATCGCGCAGGCGCTCTACGAGAAGCACAAGCTGCTCACCTACCCCCGCACCGACAGCCGGTATCTGCCGCACGACATGAAGAGCCGCGTCGCCAAAGTCATCGCCACGCTGCCCGAGCCTTGGGCGTCGCCGGCCCAGCCGCTGCGCGCGCTGGATAAACTGCCCGCGGGCGGCCGCGTGTACAACGACGCCAAGGTGTCCGATCACCACGCGCTGGTGCCCACCGGCAGCTACGGGGCGCTGGACAAGCTCAGCGACGCGGAGCGCAGGGTGTTCGATATGGTGGTCAGGCGGCTGCTGGCCGTGCATTATCCGGACTACGAATACCAGGCCGTCCGCATGACCACGCGCGTGGGCGAACACGACTTCCGCACCACGGGCGCAATCCCCCTGAAGGAGGGCTGGAAGGCCGTGTACCGCGGCGGCGACGCCAAGGAGAAGGAGGACGCGCCGCTGCCCGACCTGCCTGTAGGCACGGAGCGAACCGTGAGATCCGTCAAAACGAAGGCCTGCAAGACCAGGCCGCCCGAACCGCATACCGACGGAACGCTTTTGCAGGCCATGGAAAACGCCGGCCGCGCGCTGGAGGACGAGACGCTGCGCGAGAGCATGAAGGACAGCGGGCTGGGCACGCCCGCCACGCGCGCCGCCATCATCGAGCGGCTGATCGAAGTGGGCTACGCGCGCCGCAAGGGCCGCGCGATCGTCTCCACCGACAAGGGCGACAAGCTCATATCCGTCGCGCCGGAGGAGCTCACCTCCCCCATCGTCACCGGGCGCTGGGAGAAATCGCTGGCCGTGATGGCCCGCGAGAACGATCCGCAGGCCATGGCGCAGCTTTCCGACCGGTTCATGGAAGGCATCAGGCGGTTCGCCGCCTTTCTCGTGGAGCAGGCGAAGACCGCCGCGCCGGACGCCGCGTTCGAGCCGGAAGACAGGCGGGGCGGCAAGGGCCGCCGCAAAGCGCCCGCCGTCAAAGATCTGGACGTCGCCTGCCCGCTGTGCCATGAGGGCCACGTGACGGAGAACTCGAAGGCGTTCAGCTGCAGCCGCTGGCGCGAGGGGTGTACGCTCACCATCTGGAAAAACTGCCTGGAAAGCCGCGGCGGCCCGACGCTCACCCCGGCGCTGGTGAAGCTGATGATCGAAAAGCGCGAGGTGGCCGGGAGCACCGGCGTCATCACCTACGAGCCGGGGAGCCTGCCCGCGTTCGCGCCGAACGAAAACGCCGTCATCCCCGTGAAGGAGAAGAAGGCGGCCAGACCCGCCCGCAAAACCGCCGCAAAACCGGCGGCGGGCGGAGCGTCCCGTTCGCGCAAAAAGGCGGAATCCTCCGCGGACGCCGCGCCGAAGAAGCGCGCGCGCCGGGGCAAGGCCGTCGCGGACAAGGCGGAAACGCCGGAAGCTGAGCGGCCCATTGAATCGCTGCTCGATCTTTTGAAGGACTGAGCGGGACAAACAGGCTCTCATTCATATGACATCAATCTGAGATCAATAAGGAGTAATATTTGTGGGAACAACCAATTTCGCCGTTTTCGTCGATCTGGAAAACGCGGGCGCCAAGGAGTCGATGCTGAACAACATCATCGAGAAGGTGAAGATTCGCGGCGACATCCTGCTGGGCAAGGTATACGGCTACACCGACCGCTACTCCAACCTGAAGGAGTGCCTGCTTTCCAACACGTTCTCCGTGGTGCCCTCGCTGCGCTACGGCAAGAACCAGAAGAACAACCTTGACATACAGCTGGTCATCGACGCCATGGAGGTGGCCTACACCAACCCCCTCATCGACAGCTTCTGCATCGTGTCCGGCGACAGCGACTACATGCCGCTGGTGGGCCGGCTCAAGGCCATGGGCAAGCATGTGCTGGGCATCTCCCGTTCGGAGGTGGCCAGCGGCATCTTCATCAAGGCGTGCAACGAATTTATCTTCCTGGAATCGGTGGCCTCCGCCGCCAAACCCAAAAAGACCGCCCGCCCGGCGCAGGAGCCCGAGCCGGATCACGGGGCCGATCTGTCGCTGGACGAGATGCGCAAGCTGGTGATCACCATCCTGCAGGATCAGGACGAGGATCAGATGTACGCCAGCAGCCTGAAGGACACGATCATCCGCCTGCACCCGGACTTCAACGAGAGCAACTACGGCTGCTCGACGTTCGGGCGCTTCGTGCAGCTGCTCACGCGCGACGGCGCCGAACTGAAGGCGTGGACGGAAGCCTCCTCGCTGATGATCGGCCTGAACACCTCCACGGAGGCCGCCGCACCCCAGCTCACGCGCAGCAACTGGCTGCCCGCCTTCCGCGACGCCCTGAACCGCTTCAAGGAGGACGGCTTCGAGCGCGTCAACCCGTCGATCCTGAAAGCCGCCATTCAGGCGGATTACCCGGATTTCGAGGAAAAGCAGATCGGCTTCAAGCGCTTCAGCGACATCATGAAGGCGCTGGAAAAGGAGGGCCTGCTGATCATCGAGATGGACGGGCAGCACACCATGCTTCTGAAAATCTGCTGATGGAAAGAACGAACAATGGGGAGCGGGAAAGGAATCCCTTTCGCCGCCCCCCGTTCTTTATGTCGCCCCTGCGGCGCCCGCTCACCGCGCCTCGCGCAGCGTCAGCGTCAGCTCCGCGTCCCCGTCCAGCCCGAAGGCGGCGGAAGCGTCTCCGTCCGTCAGGGCATACGTTCCCCTGAAGCCGGTGAAGGACGCGCGGCCCTCCCCGTCCGTCATGAGATCGAGGTGGGTCTCCCACTCGCCATGGATCAGCCGTTCCAGCGCCCGGTAGGCGGGCTTTTCGGAATTGTCCTCCCGCACCAGGCCGGACGGCGCGCGCAGCCAGCATCCGTCGCTGAAATCCCAGGTGGTAATGGCCTCCACCAGCGGATGGCTGAACAGCGCTTCATACATCTCGCCAATTTCCCGCGCCTGCCGCTCTTCGCCCTCCGGCGTGCTGGGCCAGCTCTCGACCTGCCAGTCGTTCAGGTCGACGATATGCGGCGGGATCAGCGAGCCGGAAACCAGCGTGTTCTCCGTAAAATGGATGGGCAGGCCAAAGCGCGAAAAGCGCTCCAGCACATCGTTCAGCCTGTCCAGCCCCCAGTAGCCCTGATGCTGATGCGACTGGATGCCGATGGCGCTGACCGGAACGCCCGCCTGCAGGAGTCCGTCGATCAGGATCTCGTAGGCCGGGCCGGTGTTGAAATCGTTAATGAGCAGCGTGGCGTCGGGATTGCTCTCCCTGGCCGCCGCGAAAACGTCTTTGACCAGCCGGATACGCCCCCGCGCCTTGCAGATGCGGGTGACGGCGTTGTCGTATTTGTCGAAATCGGGCATGATGACCACTTCGTTGATGACATCCCACATGTCGATGACGCCCTTGTAGGCGGTCACGTCGCGGCGGATGCGCTCGAGCTGGCGGCGCAGGATCTCCTCGTCCGGCCAGGCCATCAGCCACGGCGCGCACGCCGTATGCCAGCACAGCGGATGCCCCTTCACGCGCGCGCCCCGCGCCGTCAGCCACCGCGCCGCCGCCATGGTTTCGCGGAAGGCGGTGCGCCCCTCCTGCGGCTCGTAGCGTCCCCAATAGAAGGGCAGCGTTCCGTAGTTGAACAGGCCGAGCCATTTGTCCATCCGCGCCTCCAGGAAGGCCCGGCCGGCCTCGTCCAGCGGCTGCGCCAGCGCCACGGCGTCGAACGCGCCGCAGCCGAACAGAAACGCGTGGCCGGTCTGGTCGGCCGTCACGCGGCGGTTGGCGGCCGGGGTTCCGTCGGGATTGAGCAGGCGAAGGCGCGCCTGCGCTTTGCGATGACTGAAACGATCCATCGGGGTTTCCTCCCTCTGTATGGTCTGTATGGCCGCCGGGCCGCGCGGCGCGGCTTCACATGCGTTCTCCCGCTTTTTTCGGATCCTCAGCCCCTGATGCTCCGGATCAGCGCGCGGATGTAGTCCGGATTGCTGCCGCAGCAGCCGCCGATGTATTTCACGTTGTAGTCCAGCGCGGGCAGACAGTCGCTCACGAAGGTGTCGATGTCGTATTCCACACGGCTCTGGCCGTTCTCCGTGATGGGCCGGCCGGCGTTCGGCTTGAGAATGAGCGGCAGATCGGTATACTGCCCGAACTGCGCGATGATGGGCACAGCCTTCTCCGGCCCCAGCGAGCAGTTAAGCCCCACGGCCTCGACCGGCAGGCCCTCCATGGCCTCGACAAAGTATTCCACGGAATGCCCCATGATGGTCTTGCCCACTTCGGTGAAGGTCATGGTGGCGAGTATGGGCAGGCCGTGGCGGGCGGCCGCTTCGACGGCCACGCGCATCATGTCGGCGTCCATGAACGTCTCAAAGGCGATCAGATCCGCGCCCGCGGCCACGCCCGGCGCGATCTGCTCGTCGAAGGCCTCGGCGGCCTCCTCCTCGGTGAGGTCGCCGTAGGGCTCCATCAGCACCGGCAGCGGCCCCACGGACAGCGAAACCTTCGCCCGGCTCCCGGCCGCCTCCTTCGCCATGCGCACGCCCGCCTCAACGACGTCGCCGACCGCGTATCCGGCTGTTTTCACGGCGTAGCGGTTGGCGCCGAAGGTGTTCGCCTGAACGATCTCCGAGCCCGCCTCCACGTATTCCCGCGTCACCTCGGACACGATGGCCGGGTTCTCGATGTTGTAGCGCCACACGGGCACCTTGTTTTCCGCCTTTTCCCACAGCTTCGTGCCCATCGCGCCGTCCAGAAAAACAATATCCTGCCTCTTCATGTTCCGATTCCTCCTGTCTGGTTTTTTATGGCCGCGTCTCAGATATCCCCGAAAGCCTCCCGGTAAGCGTCGTAGCCGGTGCGGACGCTCTCCGCCTCATTGTAGCTCAGCAGGCCGTAAAAGGGCTCCAGGGAGCGGATGGGGCTGTTGCCCGCCGCCCGCAGGCGCAGGTATTCGTCGATGGTCTCCGGCCGCCGCGCGATGAGAATCCATTCCCAGCGGCGGTTTGCCGGGGCGTCTTCGTTGCGCTCGTGATACTGAACGAGCCCGTGCGCCGCGATCACGCGGCGGGCCTCGGCCTCCACCATGGCGTAATCCTCCTGCGTGAGCGGCGGCGAGAGCGCCAGCCGCTTGCAGCCGCCCGCCACGCATTCGCAGAAGGCCGTGACCATGCCCATGATGTAGGAATACTTGTCGTACGCCATCGCGCGTCTCCTCCTTCGCGGCATCCGCGGGATAAGCGCGGATATCCGCTTCATCAGTATATCATAGAAAATAAAAAACCAAAAGGGGAAAGATCGTGAAGCTTTGCGCACTCTTGCCGCGGACGCACCGATATGGTATAATGACAGCGCAAAGCAAGACGGCAAAGGAGACAAAACATGAAGATAGCAGACAAAATCCACGGCTTCACCGTAACCGGCGTCCAGCCCGTGCCGGAAATCGGCGCGACGCTGACGACCATGCGCCACGACGGCACAGGCGCGCGGCTTCTCTGGATGGACAACAGCGACGAGAACAAGCTGTTCTCCATCGCCTTCAAGACCATTCCAAGCGACGACACCGGAATCTTCCACATCCTGGAGCATTCGGTGCTGGGCGGCTCGAAGAAATACCCCGTGAAAGAGCCTTTCCTCGAGCTGATGAAAAGCTCCATGAACACCTTTCTGAACGCCATGACCTTCCCGGACAAGACCATGTTCCCGGTGTCCAGCCGCAACGACGCCGATTTCATGAACCTCACCCGCGTCTATCTGGACGCCGTTTTCTGCCCGGCCATCTACGATAACCCCGGCATCTTCCAGCAGGAGGGCTGGCATATCGAGCTGCGCGATCCATCCGACGAACCGCTCTACAAGGGCGTGGTGTTCAACGAGATGAAGGGCGCGTACTCCTCGGTGTATCGCCGCATGGGCAGGGAGATCGAGCGCATGCTGTTCCCGGATACCTGCTACGGCTTCTCGTCCGGCGGCGATCCGGCGGCCATCCCGAACCTCACCTACGAGCAGTTCCTCGCGGGACACAGAACGTTCTATCATCCCTCCAACGCCTACATTTACCTCGACGGCCCGGTGGATATCGACGCCGTGCTGGCGCTCATCGACGAATACATCGGCGGCTGCGGGCCCTCGGACGCCGCGCGCGACATCGACTGGCAGCAGCCCATCGCGCCCGCGGCGAAGACCGCCGAATACGAGATCGCGCCCGACGAGCCCATGGAGATGCGCACGCACGTGGCGGTGGGCAAGGTGCTGGGCGGCTGGCAGGACCGCGAAAAGCTCATGGCGCTGCACGTGATCGGCGAAGCGCTGGCGGGCTCGAACGACGCGCCGCTCAAGCGCGCGCTGCTGGACACCGGCCTGTGCCGCGATGTGTCGCTGGACGTGGAGGACGGCGTGCTGCAACCCTACGGCGTGCTGGAGATCCTGAACACCGACCCGGAGCACGTCGGAAAGCTGCTGGACACCGTGCGCGAAACCGCGGCGGCCCTGATCGAAAAGGGCTTTGACCGCGAGGATCTCGCCGCCGTCCTGAACCGGCTGGAGTTCCGCGAGCGCGACGGCCAGGAGCCCAGGGGCCTGATCCGCAACATCAACATCCTCTCCAGCTGGCTGTACGGCGGAGACCCGCTGATGTATGTGACCTGCGACAGCCTGTTCGCCTTCCTGCGCGAACAGCTCGAAACGGACTATTACGAAAACCTGGCCAGGGAATGGCTGTTGGACGAAAACGGCCGCGCCACCCTGACCATGCTGCCATCCCGCGAGTACGGCGCGAAGCTGCGCGAGGCGGAAGCGGCGCGCCTGAAGGCCGTTTCGGACGCCTGGACGGACGCGGACCGCGCCGCCGTGATCGAAGCGAACGCGAAGCTGGACGCCTGGCAGCAGTCCGTCGATACGCCCGAGCAGCTGGCGACCATGCCGCAGCTTCCGCTCTCCGAGGTGAGCGAAAAGCCCCTGCCGCTGCGCACTGAGGCGGGTGTGGAGAACGGGCTCAGCGTGCTGTTCCATCCCGCGCGGGAAAAGGGGCTCGTGTCGCTGACGCTGTACTTCTCGCTGGCCGACCGCACGGAGGAGGAATTCTCGCGGCTTTCCGTGATGGGAGGGCTGCTGGGCAGCCTGCCCACCGCGAAGCGCGACGGCCCCTCGCTGCAGCGCGCGGTCAAGTCGCTGCTGGGCGAGATCCAATATAAAGTCGAGGCCTTCGGCGCGCGCGGAAAGCCCGAAACATGCAAGGTGTTCTTCGCGGTGAAGGCGCGCTTCCTCGAAAAGAACCTGAGCGGGGCGCTCGCGCTGATCGCCGAGATCCTCACCGAAACGCAGTTCGACCGAACGGATGTCGTGAAGGAGCTGCTCCTGCAGGCCGACGAGGAGACCCGCCAGCGCATCATCTCGGCGGGCAACCGCTACGCCATGGGCCGGGCGCGCGCCGCGCTGTCGGCCGAATCCGCCGTGGCGGAGCTGACCGGCGGCTTCGAGGCCTACCGCCGCCGCCACGCGCTGCTGGACAAAGCCGACGAGGCCATTCCGGCGCTCGCGGAGGCGCTTTCGGCGCTGCAGAAGACCGTGTTCACCCGCACGCGGCTCACGGCCAGCGTGACGGCGGTCGATAAGCCTGATATCGCGGCGCTGAACGAACTGCTGCCCCTGGGCGAACAGCCCGCGGCGCGGGAGACGGCCTTCCGGCTCAGCGTGCCCGCGGCGCAGGGCATCCTCATTCCGTCCACCGTATCGTATACCGGCTACGCGCTGCCGGAGCCCGTGGAGGATATGGCGGTGTGGCGCGTGGCGTCCACCATTCTGTCGCTGGAATACCTGTGGAACGAGGTGCGCGTGAAAGGCGGCGCTTACGGCGCCGGCGCGACGCTGAACCGCCTGGGCGAGGCGGCGTTCTACTCCTACCGCGATCCGTCCCCGGCGAAGACGCTGGAAACCTGCCGCGGCGCGGCGGCCTTCCTGCGCGCGTTCTGCGCGGACGGAAAGGCGCTGGACCGCTACATCATCAGCACCATCGCGCAGGGCGAGCCGCTGCAGTCCGACAGCGAGCGCGGCGACACCGCCGACGCCATGTGGATGCGCGGCGTGACCGAAGCCGAACGCCAGGCCGAGCGCACCGCCATACTGGCCGTGACGGCGGACAGCGTCGCTTCGATCTGCCCGCGGCTTGAAGAAAAAGCGGCGATCTGCGTCGTCGCCTCGCAGAACGCCCTGGACGGCTGCGGGGCTCTCGCCGTCGAATCGATCTGACCTCACCATTATGAAACGGGAGCGGGCGCGGGTTCACCGTGCCTGCTCCCGTTTCTTCATTCAGCTCACACGCTCAGCATGACGATGCTGGCCAGAGCCAGTGCGACGCCGGCCATCTGGACTTTATCGAGCCGCTCGTGAAACAGGAGGCGCGAGTAGACGATGGAGAGGATCAATCCGCCGCCGTTCTCGATGGTGTAGAGCACGGTTTCGTCGATCAGCGTGAGCACATAGAGCATCATGTGCACGGCGACAGTGGCCGCGACGCAGCACAGCAGCAGGAAAGCCAGCGGCTTTTTGGACATGCGGAAGCCCGAAACGAGGGCTTTGGGGCCGCGCGCGAGCTGGATCAGCGCGTACAAAACCGCCATGCCGAAAAAGGTGATGATGATCATCTCGTTGCGCTCGCCGCTGTTCACGGTGGCCTGCAGGTTCATGAGCACGCCGTAGAAGCCGTTGGACAGGAACAGCGCCAGGCACCAAAGCAGGAACTTCTTCGAGTTACCCTTCAGCGAAAGCCCCTTCAGGTTCATCAGCACAAAAGAGACGAGCATCAGCGCCACGGCGGCGATCTGCAGAGCCGTGAGCGATTCGCCCAGGAACAGCGCTCCGTAAATCATGGGCACAAGAATGCCGCCGAACAGCACGGAAATCATCTGGAAGGCATACGAGCCGCAGCGGCCGGCCTGGATCATGGCGGTGGTGTAGGTGAGCAGCATCAGCGCGTTGAGCGCGCCGAGCCGCAGCGTCATGGGCGAAGGCGCGAAGCGGAACAGCGCGATGATCAGCGTGGCCAGGCTGACGAACACGCCGTAGCCGATGGAGAACACCGTTGAGGCGAGCGCGGAATCGGGGTTGTCGTAATGCGCGGAAAACAGCTTGAGGAACAGAGCCTGCAGCGAGAAGAGGAACACCAGAAGGGCAACCATCAGCGCGGTCATGGGAAAGGCCTCCGTTTCGATCGTGAATCCGCCCTTATTATAGCCGTAGCCGGCCGTCGCGTCAACCGAATACGGCGCGCCGCGCGAAAATTGCGCGGAAGGCTTGACACGCCGCATGAATTCCGCTATAATGCAGATAAATAAAGAGGCGATGAAGGAAAGAGTAGCGGATCGGGAACGCGTTCAGCGAGCCGGGATGGTGAAAGCCGGCGGCGAGAACCACCGCGAACATGGCTCCTGAGCTTCCGGCGTGAGCGCTCGCGAGCGCCGGACGGCAGGCACCGTTAACAGCACGGCCGATTCGCTGTCGGCTCATGAGTCCCCGCGCGGCGACGCCGGGGAGAAGCAGGGTGGTACCACGTGATCCACGTCCCTCGCATTGTGCGGGGGCGTTATTTTTTTGCACGCGCCATGAGGCGGTCAGAAGGGGGCATTTGCAATATGGAGAAAAAAACGTTTTACCTCACCACGCCGATCTATTATCCCAGCGGCAACATGACCATCGGCCACACCTATACCACCGTGGCCGCCGACAGCATGATCCGCTTCAAGAAGCTGACCGGTTACGACACCTATTTCCTCACCGGCACCGACGAACACGGCCAGAAGATCGAGAAGAAGGCCGCCGAGGCCGGCGTGACGCCGCAGGAATTCGTCGATAAGATCGTGGCGGAAACAAAGGATCTGTGGAAGCTGATGAACATCGAATACGACGATTTCATCCGCACCACCGAGCCGCGCCACATGACGATCGTTCAGAAGATCTTCCGCAAGTTCTACGAGCAGGGCGACATCTACAAGAGCGAATACGAGGGCCTGTACTGCACGCCCTGCGAATCCTTCTGGA
>JAFZRB010000274.1 GCA_017620115.1 Clostridia bacterium
CGAAAGATCTGTTCGCCGCGCGGCTGTGCGGGGAGATCACGCCCTCGCCCGCCGAGGTGCGCCGCCAGTTCGCCGCCCTGTACGAGAGCGAGGGTTCGGAGGCCGCCACGCGCTGGTTCTACGAAATGTGCCGCGCCTGCGACTACATCCGCGTGGACAGCATCGCGCGCAACGTGCGCTTTTTCAGCGATTCTCCCGCCGGCGAGCTGGAAATCACCATCAACCTCTCCAAGCCCGAGAAGGATCCGCGCGACATCGCCGCGCAGCGCAACGCGCCCAAGGTGGGTTATCCCCTGTGCATGCTGTGCGCGCAGAATCCCGGCTACGCGGGACGGCTGGATTTCCCCGCCCGCCAGAACCACCGCATGATCCCGCTCACGCTGAACGGCGAAAGGTGGTATCTGCAGTACTCGCCGTATCTCTACTACCCCGAGCACTGCATCGTGCTCAACGAACAGCACCGCCCCATGCGCATCAATGAAAACACCTTCGACTGCCTGTTCGATTTTGTCCGGCAGTTCCCGCACTACCTGATCGGTTCCAACGCCGACCTGCCCATCGTGGGCGGCTCGATCCTCAGCCACGACCACTTCCAGGGCGGCAACTACACCTTCCCCATGGATCACGCGGGCGCGTGGATCAATCTCGCCAGCCCTGACAGCGCCATTCGCGCGACGGTGCTCGACTGGCCGCTCACCTGCGTCAACCTCACCGGCGAGGATGCGGACGCGTTAAAGCGCGCCGCCATGGCCATGCTGAACGCGTGGCGCGACTACTCCGACCCGGCGTGCGGCATACTCGCTCACACCGACGCGCCGCACAACACCATCACGCCCATCCTGCGCAGAAAGGACGGGCTGTGGAGCCTGAACCTGGTGCTCCGGAACAACCGCACGGACGCGGAGAACCCGCTGGGCATCTTCCATCCGCACGCCCCGCTGCACCACATCAAGAAGGAGAACATCGGCCTGATCGAGGTCATGGGCCTGTTCATCCTGCCCGGCCGCCTGCTGGGCGAGCTGACCGAGCTGTCCGGCTACCTCACCGGCGCGATTCCGCTGGATCAGCGCCCCGCCGACGATTCGCCCATCCTGAAGCACTACGAATGGGTGAAGGAGATCGCCGCGCAGACCGGCTGCGCCCTCTCGCAGGCCGAAGCCGTCGAGGCCATCCACCGGGCCATGGCCGTGAAGTGCGCCGCCGTGCTGGCCGACGCGGGCGTCTACAAGCACGACGAGGGCGGCCGCGCGGGCGTGCTCCGGTTCCTGAACACGATAGGATACGCGGAGGCGTGACAAAACCGGCATCATTCAAAATACGCTGCGGGCGTACAGTTCGGCCCGAAGGAGGCTTCTATGCTGCTTCATCTGAACAATCAGGATATTCCCTTTGAAAAAGGCGAAAGCTATGGAAAAATCATCGCGCGGGCCATGCCGGACGTAAAGGCGCTGGGCATCCTGGTGGGCGGCGAAACGCTGTGCCTCACGGCGCTCCCAAAGGACGGCGAGACGGCCTCCGTCATCACCATAAAGAGCACCGAGGGGCGGCTGATCTACGAGAGATCGCTGCGCTTCATCTTCCTGCTGGCCGTGCACGAGCTGTTTCCCAACCGCCGCGTGCGCATCGAGCACTCGCTGGGCACCGGCGTATACTGCGAGGTGCGCGACAGCCGCCGCACGCTCACCGGCGCGGATGTGAGGGCCATCGAGGCGCGCATGCGCGAGATCGTGAAGAAGGATATGCCCTTCGTGCGCCACGCCATCTCCCGCCGCGACGCCATCGCCTATTTCGAACAGACCGGCGAGACGGACAAGGTGAATCTGCTCAAATACCGTCCTTACGAGACCTTCCAGCTCTACCGGCTGGGCGACATGATGGAATACTTTTACGGCATCATGGCTCCTTCCACCGGCTGCATCACCGTGTTCGCGCTGCATCTGCAGCTGCCCGGCCTGGTGCTCCAGCTGCCCGAGCTGGACGATCCCGAAAAGGTCGCCCCGCTTCGCCAGCTGCCGAGGCTCATGAACACCTTCGCCGAATCCGCCCGCTGGAACGCCATTCTGCATTGCTCCAACGCCGCGGATCTGAACGCCATGACCCATAGCGGAGGGCTGCGCGAGTTCATCCGCGTGAACGAGGCGCTGCATGAGAAATCCATCAGCCGCATCGCCGACGAATTCGCCGCAAGCGGCGCGCGCATCATCCTCATCGCCGGGCCTTCGTCCTCCGGCAAGACCACGTTCGCCAACCGGCTCTCCATCGCGCTGCGCGTGCTGGGGCTGCGGCCCGTGGCGCTGTCGCTGGACGACTACTACCTCGACCGCGACAAGATCCCCTTCGATGAGGACGGCAAGCAGGATCTCGAACGGCTCGACACGCTGGACGTACCGCTGTTCAACGACCACCTGGTGCGTCTCATTCAGGGCGAGCCGGTTCAGATTCCGCTGTTCGATTTCAAAACCGGCAGGCGCGCGCCCAACACGCATCTCATGCGAGTCGACGAGGATCAGCCCATCATCATCGAGGGCATTCACGGCCTCAACAACGAGCTGACGCGCGACGTGGCGCGCAATCTGAAATTCAAGATCTACATCAGCGCGCTCACCACGCTCAACCTGGACGACCACAACCGCATCCGCACCACCGAGGCGCGGCTGCTGCGGCGCATGGTGCGCGATTACCGTTTCCGCGGCACCGAGCCGGAGGCCACGATGGCCATGTGGCCCTCGGTGCGCAACGGCGAGGAGAAATACATCTTCCCCTATCAGGAGGAGGCCGACGTGATCTTCAACTCGTCGCTGGTGTACGAGGTGGCGATCCTGAAGAAATACGTCTATCCCATGCTGACCCGCCTCACGCCGGACAGCCCCTACTACACCATGGCGCACCGGCTCATCAAATTTCTCAACTATTTCCTGTCAGCCGACGTGGAGGACGAGATCCCGCTCAACTCCATTCTGCGCGAGTTCATCGGCGGATGCTGCTTCTACCGCACGGATAAATAGCGCGCGCCGATTTTTCGCGCGGCGCGATTAAAACAGTCCCTCCCTGCGCACAATAGAGGCGCAAGGAGGGATTAATTCATGTCCATGAAACGCAAGGGAATCCTCGCGACGGCCTGCGCGACGCTCGCGCTTGCCGTTCTGGCCGGCTGCATGAACGCCGGCAGCCGCCTGAACACCAATGAAAACGGCGCGACGAACGCGCCTCAGGTCACCGCCGGCTCATCCGTTATGCCGGAGGCCACATCCGCTATCCAGACCGCCTTCGACTGGGTCTCCGGCCGCGCCGGGGTTGAGGACAAAATCAACCTGCTGAGCGAGATCGAGAAGAGCCGCATCGTCACCACCGGCTCGACGGCGCTCGTGGGCGTCACCTTTGCCAGGGAATACAAAGGCGAGATGACGCAGCGCATCCAGAACCTGATCGCCGGCATCGTCCAGGAAGCCGACCCGAGCATTCAGGTCGTGGCCGTGACCAGCGAGAAGGAAGACGTCGACAAGATCAACGCCATCGCCGATCAGCTGGGCGGCGGAGCGCTGAACCCGGACGCGGAATCGCAGATCGACACCATCGTGCGCAACGTGACCACCATGCAGTGACGCTCCCGGCCGCGCCGCGTTTCCCAGAAATCCCAGCGAAAAAGGGCTGCCGCGCAGGCAGTCCTTTTTCACGTCTTCAGTTTGTCGATCACAAACGCCGCGCCCTTCTCCAGCAGGTCGAGCGCCGTTCTGACGCCCGTCTCGAGGGCGGAAACGAAACGCTCGTCGTCCAGCCATCCGCTCTTCCAGATGACGAGCAGCAGCAGGAAAATCACCACGAGCGCGCCAAGCTTTTTCAATGGGTTTCTCCTCTTTTCGTAAAAAATGCGTTTTCGCCAAAAAGCCGTCTTCTTTGCGCGGGAAACCTGTGATATAATAGACGCATCATTTTTCAGGGAGGTTCCGCTTTCATGAACAGACGGCTCGCCAATCCCTTTCTGGACGAGCGCAAGCCCGGCTTTGCCGGCAGGATCGTCATCCGCGTCCTGCTCATCGCCGCGCTGGTGTCCGCGCTGCTGATAACCGCGCTGCTCTACCTGCCGGGCGAGAGGCTGCTCGTCTGGTACTGGGTCTATATAGCCGGCTTGGCGCTGCCCATCATCTTCCTTTTGGGCGCGCTGACCGTCAAGCTGTACCAGATCATCCGCTCCCGCATCCCGCGGCTGATCGTCACATGGCTGTCCGGCCTCATCGTCCTGACCGCCGCTGTGATCGTGTATTCGCTGTGCTCCGTGTACGCGCAGGTAGGCGCGACTCCCGCGGCATACTACACCAACCCCGGCACCGGCAACCGCCTCGTCATCATGAAGGCGGTCGATTTCGATAACTCCGACGAGGCCGAGGGCCGCA
>JAFZRB010000275.1 GCA_017620115.1 Clostridia bacterium
CGACTGATGAGGTGTTATCGCCTCGACCAGCATCCTATTGCGATAGAAAGCAAAGAGCCGGGCTAACACCTCATCCGCCTCTCACGAGGCACCTTCCCCTCGAAGGGGAAGGCAAGGTTTTATCGCTTCAATAAACCCCAATGTGTCGGACTGCGCTTAAATAGCATATTTGAGAGCCGCCCGCGTTCCTGTTCTGGCGGGCGGGCCGGCCCTCATATGCTTGACCGGCCGGAAGGAGGTCATGCCATGAGGGATTATATCGAGGCGCGCGTCCGGGACATCGCGGATTACATCCTCGCCACCGGCGCGACCGTGCGCCGGTGCGCGCTGCGATTCGGCGTCAGCAAGACCACCGTTCACAAGGACATGCGCGAGCGCCTGCCGCGCGTGTGTCCGGCGCTGGCCGCGCCGGTGGCCCGCGTTCTGCAGTTCAACAAGGCCGACCGCCACATCCGCGGGGGCGACGCCACGCGGCGGAAATACCTGGGGAAAAAGCAGGCGGAAAATGAAAAATGGGGCTTTACAGCCCGCCCGCCCGTGTAGTATACTTTGCCCGGATTCATACTGAATTCCGTTTGAAAGTCATTCGGCATCAAAAGAAAAACCGTCCGGGGAGGATCGCAGCGATGGGAATCAGAATGGGTATCATCGGCTTCGGGTATATGGGGCACTGGCATCTGAGAAACGCGCCGAGGGTGGAAAACGTCGAGGTTGCCGCCGTCTATGACATCAATCCCGAAAAGGTCCGCGAGGCCCGCGGGATCGGCCTCGCCGGCTTCGATACGCTGGAGGAATTCCTGAAGAGCGACCTGTTCAACCTGGTGCTGGTCGCCACGCCCAACGACGCGCACTGCGAGCTGGTGTGCGCCGCGCTGAACGCGGGCAAAAACGTGATCTGCGAAAAGCCCGTGGCCATGTCCATGGCGGAGCTGGACAGGATGATCGAGACCGCGCGGAAAAACGGCGTGCTGTTCACCGTGCACCAGAACCGCCGCTGGGACAAGGATTTCCGCATCGTGAAGGAGATCTGGGATTCCGGCGAGCTGGGCCATATCTACGCCATCCATTCCCGGCTGCACGGCGCGCGCGGCGCCATGTTCGGCTGGCGCGCCGAGCCGGAGCACGGCGGCGGCATGATTTACGACTGGGGCGTGCATTTCGTCGACCAGCTGCTGTTCATGATGGGCTTCGACTGCGTGAAGAGCGTGTTCTGCAAAACGGAAAAGGTGAAAACGCCCGAGGTGGAGGATTACTTCTTCCTGCTGCTGGATCTGAAGAACGGCGCGCACGTTCAGATGGAAATCGGCACCTGGGCGCTCAAGCCCCTGCCCCGCTGGCTGGTGCTGGGCGATCAGGGCACGGCCTATGTGAACGATTTCACCCGCAGCGGCGGCGTCATCACCGTGGACGAGACCGTCGAGCCGGAGGAGATCGTCGCCATGACCACCTCCGGCCCCACGCGCACCTTCGCGCCGCGCGGCAAGAAGGAGCTCGTCGAGCGCGAGCTGCCCGATTCGCCCGCCGACCTCACCGAGTACTACGCCAACCTGCGCGACGCCATCGACGGCAAGGCCGAGCTCATCGTGAAGCCGGAGCAGGTGAAGGCCGTGTTCCGCGTGCTGGAAGCAGCGTTCGAGTCCGCGAAGGCGGGAAAGATGATCGAGCTGTGACCGGGCTCGGCGACGGCAGAAAGACGACGCGCGGAGGGAAACCATGGACGCGAGACTGAACGATATTCTGAACGGCCGGGAGGGCAATCACCTGCTGCCCTTCCTGTGGATGCACGAAGGCCGCCGCGACGAGCTCCCCGCGCTTGTCCGGCAGGTGTACGACAGCGGCGCGCGGGCGTTCTGCGTGGAATCCCGCCCGCACGAGGGATTCTGCGGGCCGGAATGGTGGGGCGACATGGACGTGATCCTCGCCGAGGCCGAGAAGCGCGGCATGAGGGTCTGGATCCTGGACGATAAGCACTTCCCCACGGGCTACGCCAATGGCCTCGTGGCGAAGAAGTATCCCGAACGGCGCAAGTGGCAGCTGGCCGAGGATCACGTGGACGTGGTGGGGCCCGCGCCGCAGAGCGCCCTGCTGCTGCGGCCGGACGAAGAAAACATCCTCGTGGGCGTTTACGCCTACCGCCGCCGCGAAGAGGCGGAGGTGCTGGACGCGGAGCCCATCGATCTCACGGCCGGCGTGAAAGGCCGTTATGTTTACTGGGACGTGCCCGCCGGCGTGTGGCGGGTGATGGCGCTGTATAAGACCCGCCGCGGCACGAAGCAGACCGATTACATCCACCTGATCGACGCGGACTCCGTGAAGGTGCTCATCGAGGCGGTGTACGAGCCGCACTATGAGCATTACGCTCGATATTTTGGAAATACCATCGCGGGCTTTTTCTCGGACGAGCCCAGCCTGGGCAACTGCCAGACCCTGGTCAACGCGGGAGAGGCGAGCATGCGCAATCAGCGCCTGGGCCAGCCCGGCCTGGCGCTGCCCTGGACGGACGAGCTGCTGGCCCGGCTGAACGAGGCGCTTGGCCGCGACGCGCGCGGCCGTCTGGCGGCGCTGTGGTATGAGCAGGGCGAGGATACGCCTGAGATCCGCCTGGCCTACATGGACGCGCTGACGAAGCTGTGGCGGGAGCATTTCAGCTGCCAGCTGGGCGAGTGGTGCCGCGCGCGCGGCGTCGAGTACATCGGCCATATTATTGAGGACATGAACGCCCACGCCCGGCTGAGCTGCAGCGGTGCGCACTATTTCCGCTCGCTGGACGGGCAGGACATGGCGGGCATCGACGTGGTGCTGCATCAGATCATGCCCGGCCTGGCCCACTATCAGCACGCCATGATCTCCGGCAGCGGCGTCAGCGACCCGGCCTTCTTCCAGTATGTGCTGGCCCGGCTGGCCGCCTCCCAC
>JAFZRB010000276.1 GCA_017620115.1 Clostridia bacterium
CGATAAAACCAATCGCTTCTATCAGGCGCTTGGTTTTAAGGAGTTTGAAGTTTTCCCGACATTATGGGACGAGTCGAACCCATGTCAGGTGTATGTGATGTCGCTTCGATGACTGGCCTCGCTAAAACTGCGCGATTGATTAGTTTCTACGGCGCTGCAATCTGAAAAACCTGAGTGGCAGGACGACAGAATACTCCGCGAAAGGCCGCCATACTGCTTTACCGGGCGCTGACCCGGACGGCGGAGAAGGAACAGCTGCGGCGGGTCTTCCCTGGATATTGATTGTTAATATAATGGTATTTTTACCAGTGTGTAGACTTTTTCAGAATTGTATGATATACTTTTCATATCGTTTCTCTGTGCTTCAATAGAGAAACAGCCAATAAACGGCGAAAAGCCGTTCAGCAAAAAGGAGGAACAGCCCATGAAGAAACTCGTAGCCCTCACTCTGGCCCTGCTCCTGGTTCTGTCCTGCGTTTCCGTTTTCGCGGAAGCCAAGACCGAATTCAACATCCACGTGCTCGTGTGGAAGTTTGACGACACCTACGGCTCCACCGTGCGCCAGGGCATGATGAAGTGGAAGGAAATCATCGAAGACGAGCTGGGCGTGACCATCAACCTCACCATGGACGACGCTCAGGACGACATGGCCAAGCAGGTTGAGCAGGCCGACCAGATCATCGGCAAGAAGCCCGATTTCGTCATCATCAACCTCGCCGAGCCCGCCGGCGGCCAGACGCTGGTCGACAAGTTCACCGAGGCCAACATTCCCTTCCTGTTCTACAACATTCCGCCGTCTGAAGAGACCTATGATTCCGTCGTGAAGGAATCCGGCGCCTTCTTCGTGGGCACGCTGCCCCGCGAAGCCGGCGACATGCAGGGCGAGATCCTGGCCGACCTGTGGGCGGCGGATTCCGCCAAGCTCGACCTGAACGGCGACGGAACCATCCAGTTCGTCGAGTTCAAGGGCGTTGCCAACAACCCCGAAGCCATCGCCCGCACCCAGTATTCCGAGGAGACCGCCAAGGAGCTGGGCGTGCCGCTGGAAATGGTGACCGACATCATCGTGGCCGACTGGGACACCGGCAAGGCCAACGACTTCATGCTGTCCACCTGGCAGGCCCATCCGGAAATCGAGCTGGTTTTCGCGAATAACGACGACATGGCCATCGGCGTCATCGCCGCGCTGAACCAGTCCGGCTACAACACCGGCAACGAGGGCGATCCCGCCATCGCCGTGATCGGCGTGGATGCGACCGACGCCGCCATGGAAGCCATCAAGGCCGGCAAGATGACCGCTACCGTGAAGCAGGACGGCGACGCCATGGGCGAAGCCAACATCCGTTTCGCCATGAACTGGCTGCTCAACGGCACCTGGTACGAGGGCCTGGAGGACATGTACAAGCTGAACGACGACGGATGCTCCGTCTACATTCCCTACGCGAAGATCACCGCTGACGCGCTGGCCGACTAAACCGCCGCTTTCAGCCTGATTCCCGAAGCATCAAGAGGTTCCGGCGGCTCCGGCTGCCGGAATCATTTTGAAAAACGGAACTCTTCGTCTGTTCCAGAAAAGTGGTGAGGTCATGTCTGAGAATCAATACCTGCTGGAAATGCTGGATATTGACAAGCAGTTTCCCGGCGTGAAGGCGCTGGATCACGCCCGGCTGCAGCTGCGCCCCGGCACGGTGCACGCCCTGATGGGCGAAAACGGCGCCGGAAAATCCACCCTGATGAAGTGCCTCTTCGGCATCTATACGCGCGATGGAGGCACCGTGACCATGAACGGCGAGCCCGTGACGTTTACCAGCCCCCGCGACGCGCTGGACAACGGCGTGGCCATGGTGCATCAGGAACTGAACCAGGTGCTGCGCCGGAACGTGATGGAGAACGTATGGCTGGGCCGTTTCCCCACGAACAGGCTGGGGCTCGTGGACAGCCGGAAGATGTATGCGGAGACCAAAGCCGTTTTCGACAGGCTGGAGATCGACGTGGATCCCAAACAGACCATCGGCGAGCTGTCCGTCTCCAAGCGGCAGATGGTGGAAATCGGCAAGGCCGTCTCCTATAACGCCCGCATCCTGGTGCTGGACGAGCCCACCAGTTCCCTCACGGAGGACGAGGTGGAGCACCTGTTCCGCATCATGAAGCGGCTGACCGCGGAAGGCGTGGGCATCATCTACATCAGCCACAAGATGGACGAGATCCTGCGCATCTCCGACGAGGTGACCGTTATGCGCGACGGCAAGTGGATCGCCACCCGCAGCGCGAAGGAGCTCACCAAGGAAGAGATCATCCGCCTGATGGTCGGCCGCGAGATGACCAACCAGTTCCCGCCGAAAAACAACAAAATCGGCGGCGTACTGCTGGACGTGAAGGACTTCTCCGGACGCTTCGAGCCGACCTGCCACAACGTCACCTTCCAGCTTCACAGGGGCGAGGTGCTGGGCGTGGCGGGACTTGTGGGCTCCCGCAGGACGGAGCTGCTCAATTCCCTGTTCGGCTATTTCACCAGAGGCGGCGGCGAAATGACCATGGAAGGTCGGCCCATCAACAACGTGACGACCGCCGAGGCCAGGAAGAACGGCTTCGCCCTGATTACGGAAGAGCGCCGCGCCACCGGCATCTTCGCTGAAAACACCATCCTGTTCAATTCCATCATCGCCAATGTGGACAGCTACGGGAAGCCCCTGCTGAATGGAAAGAAGATGGATACGGACACCGACTGGGTCATCGATACCATCCGGGTCAAGACGCCCGGCAAGAAGACGCATATCAAGAGCCTGTCCGGCGGCAACCAGCAGAAGGTAATCATCGGGCGGTGGCTTTTGACACAGCCGGACGTGCTGCTGCTGGACGAGCCCACCCGCGGCATCGACGTGGGCGCCAAGTATGAAATCTACCAGCTGATTCTGAACCTGGCGGAACAGGGCAAGGGCGTCATGATGGTTTCCTCCGAAATGCCGGAGCTTTTGGGCATCTGCGACCGGATCCTGGTCATGTCCAACGGACGGCTGGCCGGCATCGTGGAGCGCGGGAAGGATTTCGGCGACATCCCCGGCGAACAGGAAACGATCATGGCTCTGGCGGCCAAGTATGTGTGATGAGGTGAGAACAGATGAGTAAAAAGAGAATAACCAGCATCATCATGCTGGCCGTGCTGGTGATCGGCATCGCGTGCGTGGTCTACGGTGTGATGGGCACGAATATCTACAGCAACGCGGCCGCCATGATGGGCAGCGACAAAAAGTCCGCCATGACGTATATTCAGGATCCCTCCAAGCTCACGGAGCTGGGATCCATCGGCAAGGTCGGCGCGGACAACGTAAAGGGCTTCCTCAAGAGCCTGAGCCTGGACGCCGCCGCCGTGGATAAGGCGGTGGACGAACGGGCGGCTTATGAGACCGCCGTGGCCCACGCCAAGGATCGGGCGCTGTTCCTCGAATACGCTCACAGCGTGGACGAGACCATCACCGAGGACAACCTGAACGACCTGATCAAGGATCGCGAGCGCAGCGAACCCATGCGCGCCGCCATGGCCATGGCTGAGCTGGGCGTCGAGGACGAGGCGGCCTTTGAGGAAATGGCCTCCAACGAGACGCTCCTCGGCCTGTACCGCGAGGGCCTGCCGAAGCTGCTGGACAACGCCCACATGACCAGCGCGGTGCCGGTCCAGTTCGTCGGTATCATCCTGATCGTGGCGGCGCTGGCCTATTTCCTGATTCAGGCCATGGACATCAAGCCTCGCGCCCGCACGAGGGCGGCCAACCCCAAGGCGGCCAGGGTGACCGGCTTCCTGCTGAACTACGCGCTGTTCATCATTCTGGGACTCATTCTGGTCGTTGTTTCCATCATCCGGATCGACTTCCTGAGCATGAACAACATTCTGAACATCCTGCAGAACGCCTCCACCAAGGGCATCCTGGCGCTGGGCTGCGCGGGCCTGATCGTGCTCGCCGGCACGGATCTGTCCATCGGCCGCGTGCTGGGCATCTCCGCCGCCGTCACCGCCTCGCTGGTGCAGTCCACCACATACGCCAGCCGCATGTTCCCCACCATGGTTTCCTCGCTGGGCGGACTGGGTCTTCTGATCCCGCTGTTCGCCTCCATCGCCGTCGCTGTGGCGTTCAGCATGATCAACGGCTTCGGCGTTTCCAAGCTGCACCTGCACGCCTTCATCGTGACGCTGGGCACCCAGCTGATCGCCTACGGCGCCAACTGCCTCTACATCGAGTCGCAGCCATCCGGCACCGCGCAGGCGCTCTCCACCTTTGACCCCACGTTCCTGAACGTGGCCGCCGGCGCCATTTACATCGGCGAGATCCGCATCCCGCTGGTGGTCATCTACTTCATCGTGCTGGCCGCCATCGTGTGGGTCATCTGGAACAAAACCAAGCTGGGCAAGAACATGTTCGCCGTTGGCGGCAACACGGAAGCCGCCGCCGTGTCCGGCGTGAACGTGGCCAAGACCATCATGCTGGTCTACCTCATGGCCGGCGTGCTGTACGGCATCGCGTCTTTCCTGGAGGCGGCCCGTATCACGGCCGTGGGCGCCAACACGGGCCTCAACTATGAGACCGACGCCATCAGCGCCGTCGTGGTCGGCGGCGTCAGCTTCTCCGGCGGCGTCGGCACCATCCAGGGCGTGGTCATCGGCGCGGTCATCATGCAGGCCATCGTGTACGCGCTGCAGTTCCTGGGCGTCAACCCCTATATCCAGTACATCATCCGCGGCCTGATCATCATTCTGGCCGTCTCCATCGACGTGCGCAAGTATATCGTGAAGAAGTAAGGCCATGAACAATCAGACAGACGGGCGACAGGCCCGCGCGGAAATGGAAGCGGCCAGGGCCCAGTCCGAGAAGCGCTTCTCGGACAGCGGCCTGCCCCGCCGCTACAAACTCTATGACAAGATCAAAGATCACGTGTCGCTGAGAACGATCGATCTGGTGATCGCGATCACGGCGCTGCTGATCGTCGCGGCGCTGGTCTATGGCATCCTCACCGCGAATCCGCACTGAACACGCGTCCATAATTCGGAGGGTCTGACCGAAAGGCCAGACCCTCTTTTCATGCAATTTATGGAAGGCGACGATATGACGGTCGTCAGTGAATGGAAGCGCGCAAAATAGCGGCCGCTCCGTCCCCGAGGCGGTTCATTCAAACGCATCATAGCGGAATGTCAGCGTCATCGGCTGCCAGTCGCTGTCATATTTTGTGTAATACAGGATCTTTGACTCATGGTCAAAGCCGATGTATTCGCCGCCCCACAGCGGCCAGAAGGAATGGTCGTCGGCTGCATAATCGGGATGCGGGTGATCCTGCGCGTAGTTGGATGTGATAACAAAGTCCTCTTTGCGGTAGCCGTCCGCCGCTTCGCGCTGCGCGTCGTCCATCATGAAATAGTCGAGCGCGTGATGGCCGATCACGTAGGTGGGGTCGATGTGGTAGTTGTGCCCGTTCATCCTGACGTAGGTCCACTGGTGCCCTTCGCCGTCGTAGGATCGGTGTCCGCTCATGTTGGTGGCGTCGATGCCCACCTGCATCAGCAGATAGGCGTAGGCGACGGAGAATTCCTGGCAGATGCCGGTTCCGGTGGTGAAAACGCGGTAGCTGAAAAGCCACTCCGGATACCCGTCGTTATAGGCCGCGGATTCATAATCGTAGGTGTAGGTTTCCGCGAAG
>JAFZRB010000277.1 GCA_017620115.1 Clostridia bacterium
GTGAATCCCGTGAAGCGCGAGCGGCTCATCCGAGCGGGCGCGGACGCCATCGCGGGGGATTTTACGGAACAGGAGGCGCTGATGCGTTTCCTCGGCCTGAGCGGAGGGATGTTCTTATGAACCGAAGGAGCATGCAGCTGTCCTTTGACGGCATTACGACCTATCCCGCGGAGAAGCGCGTGAACCTGGTGCGCATCGACAACCTCAAGCGCCCGGGCGAATACAAGACGCCGGACTGGAATGGCGAGGGCTTCGACGAGCTGGTTTCGCGCATCAGGAAGGCCCGCGAGGGAGGGCATGAGGTCATTTTCTCCATGGGCGCGCATGTGATCAAGTGCGGTCTCGGGCCATATCTCATCGCGCTGATGCGGGAGGGCTGGATCACCCATGTCGCCGGCAACGGCGCGTGCAGCATCCATGATTTCGAGCTGGCGTGCCTGGGCGGCACCTCTGAGGACGTGCCCACCGCCATCGAGGACGGCTCCTTCGGCATGTGGGAGGAGACCGGCGCGTGGATGAACGAGGCCATATGCGCGGGCGCGGCGGAGGGCGTGGGTTACGGCGAGGCGATGGCGCGCTACGTCGACCGGCATCCCGGGCGCTTCCCGCATAAGGATGACTGCGTGTTCTATCAGGCGTGGAAGCTGGATATTCCCGTAACCTACCATATCACCATCGGCACGGATATCATCCACCAGCATCCCTCCGCGGACTTCACCGCCATCGGCACGGCCAGCGGCGTCGATTTCCACAAGATGTGCTATTCCGTTGCGCACATGGATCAGGGCGTCTACATGAATTTCGGCAGCGCCGTGACCGGCCCGGAGGTATTTTTGAAGGCGCTGTCCATCTCGCGGAACCTGGGCTGGCCCACCTACGATATCACCACCGCAAACTTTGATTTGATCGACCTGGGCGATTACCGCTGTAAGATCGGCTACGACGACCCGCACTACTATTACCGCCCGCGCAAGAACATCGTCAACCGCCCGGTGAGCCGCGGCGGAAAGGGCTGGCACTTTGTGGGCGACCATCAGGCCACCATCCCGAACCTTTACGATAAGCTGACGAAAGGCTGATCACATGGTAAAGCTCTGCGACTCGCCGCTCACCCGACCCGCGCTGGAGGACATCCTGCGCGGCATGGACGGCGCCCGCGTGGCGCTGATCGGCGACTTATGCCTGGATATGTACTGGGAGGCGGACATGCGGATGAGCGAGCTCTCCCGGGAGACGCCGCACCATCCGCTGCCCATCGTGGCGGAGCGCTTTTCGCCCGGCGGCGCGGGCAACGCGGCCTGCAACATCGCCGCGCTGAAGCCCGGACGGCTGGCCGTGACGGGCGTCGTCGGCACGGACTGGCGCGGCGGGCTGCTGCTGGAGGCGCTGCGCGACCGCGGCGTCGACGACAGCCTCGTGATACGGGACCCGGCCCGCGTGACGAACGCCTATATCAAGCCCTTGCGCCGGGGTATATCCGACGTGGTGTATGAAGACCCGCGCCTTGACTTCGAGAGCCGGGAGGCGCTGTCGCCCGCCAGCGAGGATAAACTGCTCGCCGCGCTGGACGAGGCGGCCCGCGCCGCGGACGTGATCTGCGTGTGCGACCAGCTGCGCTTCGGCTGCGTCACGCCGCGCGTGCGCGAGCGGCTGTGCGCGCTGGGCGAGGCAGGCAGAACCGTGATCGTGGACAGCCGCGACCGCGCCGCGGAGTATCGCCGTGTCACGGTTAAGCCCAACGAGTTGGAGGCCGTGCGCGCGTTCGGCGGCTCGGCCGCAGACTTAGAGGGCCTCGCGGCGCTGGCGGCGGCCATACAAAAGAAAAACCAGCGCCTCACGCTGATCACGCTGGGTGAGAAGGGCTGTCTCGTGGCGGACGGCGGCCGGGTTGTGCGCGTGCCCGCCTGCCCCGTGGAGCCGCCCATCGACTTCTGCGGCGCGGGCGACACATTCATGGCGGGCTTCGCCATGGCGCTGGCCGCCGGCGCAGACCCCGTTTCCGCCGCGCAGACAGCCGCGCTGTGCGCCGCCGTGACCATCAAGAAGCTCGGCGTCACCGGCACGGCCTCGCGCGAAGAGGTGCTGGCGGCATGGGAGGAGTATCACACAGCCGGTTAGGCAGACCCCTGCGCGGCGCGCGGCCGCGCTTTTTCTAAACCCTGATGAAAGAAAGGCCGTCCGTGAGGAAGGTTTAACGAACAGGCATTCTCGATCACGCCCCACCGGAGACCGCTACATGGAGCCCCTGAACAGGATCCGCGCCTTACGGGCGGCGCGTCACGCTTTCGCGTTCCGTCAGCGTGCAGGGGAGAGCCAGATGCCTGACCGGCGCGCCGCGATCCTGATACTGGTTCAGCAAAAGCCGCACGGCTTCCCGGCCCATGAGCTTCCTGTCGACGCGCATGGTCGTCAGCGGCGGGCTGACGAGCGCGCTGATTTTCAGGTCGTCAAATCCGATGACGGAGACATCCTCGGGCACGCGCAGGCCGTGCCGCCTGATCAGCTTGATGAGCGTCAGCGCGATCATGTCGCCCGCGCAGAACCAGGCGCTGGGCATGGCGCGCAGGTTGGGAAAGTATTTCTGCTGCGCCTCTTCCGTGTCCAGAAGCTCAAAGCCGTTCCTCCGGCCGAGGACGCAGAGCGATTCATCGTAGGGAATATCGTGATTCAGGAGCGCGCCGCAGTAGCCGCACCAGCGCTCATAGACGCTGTACGCGCTGAATACCGGCCCGATGAAGCCGATGCGCCTGTGCCCGCGCCCGATGAGATATTCCACAGCCTGCTGCGCGCCGCCCAGGTTATCCGAGCAGACGCTGGAGATGAGCGGATTTGCGCTGCGGATATCCACCGTGACGATCGGATCGCCCATCGCCTTGAGCATGTCGAGATAGGCCGGCTGAATGACGCCGATGGGCAGATAGCCGATCAGATGCACGTTCGCGGGCAGCGCCGGCGCGGTCAGGGCGTTCTCATGCTCCTTTGAGAGGCCGATCGTGAGCGTCATGGCGCCGATTCTGCGCACCTCGTGCTCGATCGACCAGAAGATGTCGGAGTAGAACGAACCGTCCCCGCGCAGGTATTCGGGCACGATGGCTGCGACGCAGGCTTTGTCATAGCGCTTTTTCTCGTCGGATTGATAACCCATTTCCCGCGCCGCCGCCACGACGCGCGCGCGCATCGCTTCGCTTACGCCCGTCTTGCCGGAAAGCGCGAGCGAAACGGCATTTTTGGAAATGCCGATGTGATTGGCGATGTCCTGCATGGTAACAGATTTGTATTCCTTCATGTGCCGCACCTCATTTGTCTATACTATAGCATAACTTTCGTTTCCTGTCAAGCTGTCAATCCGATGAAAACCAACTTGCCGGATCTCGACAAATGATGTGCTTCGCCGGGCGAATTGGAACGGGATGGAACCAAATATCGGCAGACGCTTGACAAGGAAAGTTAATAGTGTTATACTGTCAAGCGGATGGGAGAAGCTGTGGAAGGTGGCGCGCATGGACAGGAATAATCCGTTCCGCAAGGAATTCAAAAAGAACTGGCCGCTGTTTCTGATGATCATGCCGGCCGCCCTGCTCGTGTTTGTCTTCTCGTATGTTCCCATGACGGGCCTTGTGCTGGCGTTCAAGGAATACAAATTCAACCTGGGCATTTTCGGCAGCCCCTGGGCCAAGAATCACGGCTTTTACAATTTCCGTTTTCTCTTCCTCTCCGGCAAAGGCTGGGTTATCACGCGCAACACGATCCTGTACAATCTGGCGACGCTGAGCATGTCGCAGCTGCTTGGCCTGACACTGGCGATCAGCGTTTCGGAAATGTACGGCAGGGCTTATAAGCGGATGGTGCAGAGCCTCGTCTTCATCCCGTATTTTGTTTCGTGGATCATCGTCGGGGCCTTCGTGCTGAACATATTCAACTATGAAAACGGCGTCATGAACACGTTGATCAGGCGGTGCGGCGGCACGCCCGTCAACGTGTACGCCATGCCGATGGTCTGGCCGTTCATCATCGTCGCTTTCCACGCCTGGAAGTGGAGCGGATATAACTCCATCATCTACATCGCCGCCATCACAAACCTCGATTCGGAGTGCCTTGAGGCGGCGGAAATCGACGGCGCGAGCATATGGCAGCACATATTCTACGTCGTGCTGCCGTCGATCCTGCCGACGATCATCATCATCCTGCTGCTCAATCTCGGCGGCATCCTGCGCGGCGACTTCGCCATGATCTATCAAATCGTCGGCAATAACGGCCAGCTGTACGACACGACTGAGGTCATCGACACCTACGTCTTCCGCTCGCTGACGAGCGGCACCGACTTTGGCATGACGGCCGCCGCGGCGTTTTACCAGAATGTCGTTTGCTTTATCATCATCGTCACCGTCAACTGGCTCGTGAAGCGGTACAGCGAGGAATACGCGCTGTTCTGATCGAACGCCGCGGGGGAGGAGGCACAAAATGGCGCAGATATCATCCGTCCGGCGCGACCGTTCCCGGTCGATGCTCGTTTTCCAGATCCTGGCGAAGGCGATCTGCGGTCTCTTCGCGCTGTTCTGCGTGCTGCCGTTCATCATGATCCTGTCGGCGTCGTTTACTTCGGAGGGTTACATCGCGCTGAACGGCTACAGCCTTTTCATCCACGATTTCTCCCCGGAAGCGTATGGCACGATCTTCAAGGACAGCAGCATGGTGCTCAGGTCCTACGGCGTAACGATCTTCATTACCGTGGTGGGCACGGCCCTGGCGCTGTTCATCATAACCATGGCCGCGTATGTGGTCAGCAGGAAGGATTTCAGATACCGGAATCATTTCTCGTTCTATTTCTACTTCACCACGCTCTTCAACGGCGGCCTGATCTCCACCTATATCCTGTATGTGCGCTACCTGGGGCTGAAGAATTCCATCTGGGCGATGATCCTTCCGGGTCTTTTCAGCACCTTCTATATGATCGTGATGCGTTCGTTCATGTCCGAGATCCCTTCGTCGCTCGTCGAAAGCGCGAAGATCGACGGGGCGGGCGAATTCCGAATCTATTTCCGCATCATCATTCCGCTGACGCGTTCAGGGCTGATCACGATCGGCCTGTTCATTGCTCTGGGCTATTGGAACGAATGGTACAACTGCATGCTCTATATCACCGATGAAAGGCTGTTCCCGCTGCAATACCTGCTCTATAACATGCTGGCTTCCCAGCAGGCGCTGGCGCGCATCGCCTCGAAAACGGCGGTGAAGCTGGCGAATATGCCGTCCAAATCCATGCGCATGGCGATGACGGTCATCGCCGTCGGTCCGGTGCTCCTGGCGTATCCGTTCATACAGAAGTACTTCGTGAAGGGCATCACGGTGGGGGCCGTCAAAGGTTGAAGCAATGGGGCGCAACGCCCCGTGCAAATAAAACGAGGAGGGATACTCATGAAGAAACTCATTTCCCTGGTATTGGCGCTGGCGCTGATCTTCGCGCTGGCTGCGCCTGCCGCCATGGCGGCGCCGACCGAGCTGATCATGTATTTGATCAGCGACAGGCCCGTTGGCTTCGACGACGCGCTCGCCGAATTCAACAAGCTGGCGGAAGAGGAGCTTGGCGTGACGCTGACGGTCAACTTCATTACCTGGGGCGAATTCGACACATCCTATCCGCTGCTGCTCGCGTCCGGCGAGGTGTTCGACCTGGTGTACTGCGCCGGCTGGGCTGGCTATACCGATTACGCCCTGAAGGGCTCTTTCATGCCGCTGGAAGACCTGCTGGCGGAGAACATGCCCGCCACCATGGCGGCGCTGCCTCAGCAGGCCTGGGACGACGTGACCGTCGACGGCCATATCTATGCCGTGCCCTCCAACGCGGCCGCGCCTCAGACCACCGGCTGCGATGTCCGCGGCGATCTCATGGACGCTTACGGCATGGAAAGCATTGGCAGCGTGGACGATCTGGTCGCCTATCTGACCAATGTCGCCGAGAAGAATCCGGAGATCACCTACCCGCTGACCTATCCGGCCACGCTGTACGACATCATGCTCTCCGAGAAGTACGACATTCACACGTTCGGCACCAACGGCATCTTCGCCTATCGCGGCAAGGACTACGAGAATCTGTTCATGACCTACGATTGCGACGAGTTCAAGGAAGTCGTGCACACCATGGCTGAGCTGACCGAGAAGGGTCTGTGGTCCCGCTCCGTGCTGTCGATCACCGACGACGAGCAGGTGCTGTTCTCCCAGGGCGCTACGGCCTGCCGCATCCACAATATCGACTCCTGGCTCTCCATCTATCAGGCCTGCCCCGCCGAGTGGGATGTGCGCTGGTATCGTCTGGCCAGCGACCCGCATTCTCCCGGCTACCTGCAGGACGTCATGTGCGTGCCTTACACCAGCAAGCATCCCGCGGAAGCGCTGAAGCTGCTCGACGCGATCCGCACCGATTCCCGCTACTATGACAAGCTGGTCTACGGCGTCGAGGGCAAGGACTACACGCTCGACGAGAACGGCTATGTCGAGATGATCTCCGACTTCGACAGCGAAGCCGGCACCTGGGGTATGGCGACGCTCGACGTGAAGCGCCTGTATAATGGCGCGCCGGCCACTTACGCCGCCGTGCTGCAGGAGATCATCGACAATTACGGCGACTACCCGCTGTCCGGCTTCAACCTGGATCTGACCTCCGGCTTCTCCAGCGAGCAGGCGATGATCGCCAACGCCGCCAGCGAGTACCTCGTGCCGCTCAAGTCCGGCGTAGCCTCCGACGTGGACGCGGCCATCGCTCAGATGCAGAAGCAGGGCGAGCTCTGCGGCGACGACGCGATGCTTGAGGAAGCCACCAACCAGATGAAGGCTTTCCTTGCCGCCAAGTGATTTCAATACGAACGCGATGGGGCCTGCCGTTTCACACGGCGGGCTCCTTTCTCAAGGAGTGATACCGATGACCGAAACGTTCAACGCCCGGCATGGCTATCGGGATATGGCGCTGTGCGACAGCCATATCCATATCTCCAATCTCATGCCGATCGGCGATACGGAACATGTGCTGGCCGTCTGCGCGCGCTTCTTTGATTTGGACAGGCTGGCAATTCTGGCGCTGCCTCACTCGAGCGTCTCCTACTGCGATGATCCCTCGAACAACGTCAAGACGCTTTATCTGAAGGCGCGGCTCGGCACGCGGCTGGGCGCTGGGCGCGTTTATGCCTTCGGCGGGCTCTACCATCATTTCGACGCGCGCGACACAGCGAGGGGATTCGAGGATCAGCTGCTGCGCGTCATGGATATGGGCTTTGACGGGCTGAAAACCCTAATGGGAAAGCCGCCTCTGCGAAAACGGCTCGGCATGCCGCTGAGCGCGCCGGTGTTTGACGGCGTCTGGAGGCGATGCGAGCAAAAGGGTTTCCCGGTGACCATGCACCTGGGAGATCCGGGTCACTGGTGGCGGCCCGGCAGGGACGGAAAGCCGGCGGCTTATGATGAAACATATCTGACGCTCGGGCGCCAGCGCGAGGAAGTCGAGGAGATTCTGGAACGCTTTCCGGGGCTGAATCTACTTCTGTGCCATTTCTACTTCATCGCCGACGACCTTGAAGGCGCGCGCGCGTTCATGGAGCGCCATCAGAACGCGCTGCTCGATATTACGCCCGGCGGGGAAATGTATTATCATTTTTCACAGCGAGCGGATGAATGGCGGGATTTCTTCCGGCAGTATCAGAAACGCATCCTGTTCGGGTCGGATACCGACAACTGGGCCGTGCCGGACACGCCGGACGGA
>JAFZRB010000278.1 GCA_017620115.1 Clostridia bacterium
AAGCGCCGATGTCTTTCTTCGGCCGCCCCGTGCGCGCCAGGAAGATCGCCGCGGCCACCGCCTCCGCGCCTTTGACGCCTTCCGGATGATTGTGCGTCACGCAGCTGGTCGCGCGGGCGAGCGTCAGCGCCTCCTCGAGCGATATGGCGACCAGCCCGCAGGGAGAGACGCGCATGGCCGACCCGTTGCCAAAGCTGTTGTAGGGCTGAGGATCGTCGGAGCGCAGCCAGCGCGCGAAGCTCCCGCCGTAGGCGCCCATGGGGTTGGGATACTGCCGTCCCAGCGCCTGCATCTCCCCGATGAGAATCCGCTGGTAGCCGGGGCCGCTCTCGGCGTTTTTGCCCTTCTTGAATTCCTCATAGCGCGTCTCGCGGCTTTTCAGGATGGCGCGCCCCACGGCCACGGTGATGATCGTATCGTCCGTGATTGCGCAGCCCGGCGAAAAGAGCGGGAACCGCTTGGTTCGGATGTTGCTGAATTCGTAGATTGATCCGACGATATCGCCGATCATGGCGCCATACATGGCTGATTCCCTCCTGTCATTGCGGCATGGAAGCCGTTATGGTGAGCGAGCGGCCATCCGGGGAGGCGGCTGCTATTTTGCCCCTGTGCGCGGCCACGATAGCCCGTGCGATGGACAGACCGATGCCGTATCCGCCGGTCTGCGAGCTGCGCGAGGCGTCCGCGCGGTAAAAGCGGTCGAACAGGCGGTCGAGGCTGGCGGGATCGATGTTTTCCGCGGTGTTGCTCACCGCGAGACGGACGCTGCGGCCCTGTCGCTCCAGCTCCAGCGCGATGCGGCCGCCCTCGGGCGTGTATTTGAGGGCGTTGTCCAACAGGATGCCCGTGAGCTGGCGGATGGCCTTCTCGTCGCCGTGGAGCGTCAGCATGGGCTGGATGCGCGTCTCGAAGGTCTTGTTCTGCACCTTCGCTGGCGCCTGATACGACTGCGCCGCCTCGGCCACCACGTCGGAGAGCGGGAAGTCGATCATCTGGAACTGGGCGGCGTCCTCCTCCATGCGGGAGAGTGCGACCAGGTTCTTCGTGAGGTCGTTGAGCCGGCCGGTCTGCGTGCGGATGTCTTCCAGCCATTCGTTGACGCCCACGTCCATTTCCAGCACGTCGGCGTCCGCTTCAATGATGGCCAGAGGCGTCTTGAGCTCATGGCTGGCGTCGGTGATGAAGCGCTTCTGCTTCTCATAGCTCTCCGCCACGGGCCGCACGATGCGCGCCGAGAAGAAGGAGATCAGCACGAACACGCTCGCGAGGCCGATGGCGGCGATGACAATGCTGGTCATCAGGAACGAGCGGAACGATTCCAACGTGCGCGTGCAATCCAGGAAGATGATCAGCGCGCAGCCGTCCGTTTCGGTTCGGGCGAAGCGGTAATCGCCGTAAAAACCCTTCGCCGCGCCGCTTTCGTACACGGCGGCGGCGTACTCCGCGGCCTCGCGCTCGTCCACCGCGGCGATCATGCCGGTATCCACCGAGGCGACGCCGCCGCTTTCATCGAAAGACGCCGAGAAGTAGCGCGATTCAAAGGGCAGCTCCGGCGAGGTCAGTCTGCTTGAGCGGGCGTTCTTCCCGCTCTGCCATTTACCGTTGCGGCGGGCGCCGTCCGCGAAGCTCTGGCCGTCATCCGGCGGCTCCGCCAAACGGCCGTCCGGCGCGTCGTCCGGGAAGGAGGCATCAGCGCCGCGCAGCTGCGTTTCGGGGAAGCTGCCGCCGTTTTCCGAGAGCAGGGCAAGCACCTCGTCGGCGTCCCGCACCACGGTGCGGTAGTTCAGAAGGTTCACGCTGCCCATGAGCGCCGCGAGTACGATGAACAGCGACAGCATGGCCGCGGCGACGAATTTGATGCGCAGCTTGCGGATCATTTGATGTCCTCCAGCGAATAACCCGCGTTGCGGGTGGCTTTGATCTGTATGTCGGCCTTGAGCGCGGCCAGCTTCTTGCGCAGATAGGAGATGTAAACCCACACCACGCCGATCTCCGCCTCGCTGTCGTAGCCCCATATCTTCTCCATGAATCGCTCCGTGGGGATCAGGTTCTTCGGATTGGCCATCAGCATTTCGAGCATCTGGAATTCCTTGTTCGCCAGGCGGAAGCTGCCGCCCGGGCCTTTGAGCTCAAACGTTGCCCGGTCGAGCGAGACGTTGCCGACCTTCAGCTCCGAGCTGGTCTGCGCGGTCTGCGCGCGCGTCATCGCGCGGATGCGCGCCAGCAGCTCCCTGCTGTTGAAGGGCTTGGTGAGATAGTCGTTCGCGCCGCTGTCCAGCCCCAGCACCTTGTCGTCCACCTCGGATTTGGCCGTGAGGATCAATACCGGCACGGCGCTGCCCTTGTCCCGCAGCTCCTTCAGAACGGAGATCCCGTCGCGCTTTGGCATCATCACGTCCAGGATCACGCCGTCGTAATCGCCCGCGTCGAGATACTCTGAAGCCTCTTCGCCGTCGTATACGGCGTCCACGGAATAGTTGTTTTTTTCCAGAATGGTTTTGATCGCCCGCGAGAGCGAACGCTCATCCTCTGCCAGCAGCAGGCGCATGATGTTATTCCTCCGATCAAAGGGCGCGTTCAGAGCGTATGGGTTTTGACGAATTCGCGGTAGAACGCCAGGTGGCCGGGCAGCGTCTCATAGGGCTTGAGCTCGTAGGGACAGCGTTTGGCGCACGCGCCGCAGTGGATGCAGTCCTCGATGCGCTCCATGGCCGCCTGCCATTCGGGCGTCACGTAGGGCTGCCAGGGGGAGCGGGTGATGAGCTGCGTCATGCGGTTGGCGTTGTTGATGGGGATGCCCACCGGGCAGGGCAGGCAGTAGCCGCAGGAGCGGCAGAAGGAAATGGCCAGCTCCTGTCGATCTTTCTCGATGAGCGCTTTCATCTCGTCGTCCACGGCGGGGGGATTGGCGTCCAGCGCGGTGATCTCCTCCAGCTCGCACTCGCGCTGCATGCCCCAGATGGGCACCACGTTGTCGAACTGATTGATGTAGGCGAACGGCACGCGCGCGCTCATGAACAGCCCGCCGGACATGGCCTTCATGCCGATGAAGCCCACGTTTTCCTCCGCGCAGCGCTTCACCACGGCTACCTCGCGGTCGGTCGCCAGGTGATTAAAGGGATACTGCAGCGTTTCATACAGCCCGGAGCCCGCGATAAACTCCGCCCGCTCGATGGAATGCTGCGTGATGCCGATGTGCCTCACGCGGCCGTCGGCCCTGGCCTTCAGCGCGGCGTCGTAGAGCCCGTCCGCGCCACCCGGCAGAGGCACGAAAGGCGGGTTATGGAACTGGATGATGTCGATATAATCGGTCTTCAGCAGTTTGAGGCTGGTGTCCAGGTCGCGCTCGAAATCGCCGGCGTTTTTCGCCGCGCTCTTGCTGGAAATGACCACTTTCCCGCGCATGCCCTCGAAAGCGATTCCCAGCTTCTTCTCGGAATCGGTATACGATCGCGCGGTGTCGAAATAGTTGATGCCCTTCTCAAAGGCTTTGCGCACCAGCGAAACGGCGTCGTCCACGCTCAGCCGCTGGATGGGCAGCGCGCCGAAGGCGGTTTTGGTGACTGCGAGGCCGGTTTTTCCCAATGTGATTTTTCTCATATTCTGCGATCCTTCCTGTAGGCTTTACTGATAAAGTCCCCCGGCCGGTCGGTCGAGGGACTTTTGTACCGCTGTATACGGGATGGTCTGTCAGGCAAAGGAATTCTCGGAGGGATACAGCATGCCCTTGGGCTGGTTGAAGCCAACCTTCTCCACGCCCAGCATCTTCATGACGGAGTAGATGGCCTTGCCCGCGTTGCCGAACGCCACGGCGCCGTGATGCGGGAAGCCGCCCTCGATCAGCACATGGCGATAGAAGCGGTTCATCTCCGGGATGCCGAACACGCCGATGCCGCCGAACGAGCAGGTGGCCGCCGGCAGAACCTGGCCCTGGGCCACATAGCCCACCAGGTTGCTGTCCTTGTTGCCCTGCAGGCGGTAGAAGGTGACGGGGCCGGCGATGATGTCGCCTTCGAGGGTGCCGCGGGTGATGTCGGGCTCCTTGTCGGGCTCGAGGCCGCGGTGCATGATGAGCTGATACTTCATCGTGCCCTTGCGCAGACGGCAGATGGGAGTGTTGCCGCAGTGGAAGCCCATGAACACCTCGTTGGCGCGATAGGGCTCCTTGTCAGCGATGTCGCGGGCATACAGGTCGGCGGGCACGGTGTTGTTGATGTCCAGCAGGGTGACGGCTTCGCCGGTCACGCAAGTGCCGATGTACTCGCTCAGCGCGCCGTAGATATCGACCTCGCAGGACACCGGGATGCCGCGTCCGGTCAGGCGGGAGTTGACGTAGCAGGGCACGCAGCCGAACTGCGTCTGGAACGCCGGCCAGCATTTGTTGGCCATGGCCACATACTGCGCCGCGCCCTTGTTCTCGTCGATCCAGTCGAGCAGGGTGATTTCCAGCTGCGCCAGCTTGGGCAGGATGCCGGGCATCTTGTTGCCCTCGCCCAGCTCGCCGGCCATATCGGCGGCGACTTCGGCGATGCGCTTGTCGTCCTTATGGGCGTTGAAGGCGGCGAACAGATCCAGCTCGGAGTTCTCCTGGATGTTGACGCCCAGCTTGAACAGCGGCGCGATGGGCGCGTTGCAGGCCAGGAAGTCGTAGGGACGGGGGCCGAAGGTGATGATCTTGAGGTTCTTCAGGCCGATGAGCGCGCGCGCCACGGGGATGAACTCGCCGATCATGCCGGCGACCTCTTCGGCAGTGCCCACGGGATACTCGGGGATATAGGCGTTGATGCCGCGCAGCTTCAGGTTATAGCTGGCGTTCAGCATGCCGCAGAAAGCGTCGCCGCGGTCGCTGGTAAGCACGGGGATGTCTTCCTCGGCGGCGGCCGCGAACATGCTGGGGCCGTCGAACTTCTGGGCCAGCAGCGTCTCGGGGCCTTCCGGGCCGAAGTTGCCCAGATACACAACCAGCGCGTTCGCGCCGGAGGCGTTGACCTCGTCCAGCGCCTTCATGGTGTCGTGTTCGTTCTCGATGATGGTCGGGATCTCAATCAGCTCGATGCCCTGCGCCTTCGCGGCCGCGACGACGGCCTTCCTGCGCCGCTCGGAGAGGGTGATCGGGAAGCAGTCGCGGCTCACCGCGACGATGGCTGTTTTGACGACCGGGATGTTGTTCATGGCCTTTTCCTTCCTTTCGCTTGGCGTTTGCTTTTTCTTTGTTCGTCAGGCTTTTTCTTTCGGACAACGCGCCAAAGCCGCTGATTGTCCATTCATACCCATTCACATTATAACAACAAACGCGCCAAAATGCAAGGCGCTGGACGCGCCGATCACAAATAATGGGAGGGCGGCGCAAGAAATAAGGGGCCCCGCCTCGGGACGGCGGGAACGCGCGCTAAATCACGTATTCGACGGCGTTGGCCTCGGTCTGGCGCGTGCGCCGGTTGTAGATGAGCATGGCTTCGCGCGTGTTCACGGGGCCCATGCTGTAGTGGATGATGTCGGTGCGGTTGAGCGTGCTCGCCCGGACGATGCGGTTCATCGCGCGCGGCCGGTCTTCCACCAGCTCCACCCCGCAGGCGGCCACGTTTTCCGCCTCGAAATCCTCGCGGCTCACATAGTAGGGATCGAACAGCCCCACGCGGTCGCCCAGCGCGGCGGTGAGCAGCACGTAGTGCGGATCGCCGCCCAGGAAGCAGTGGACGACCGCGGCTCCGCCCTGCTGAAGGCAGACCGTCACGGCGCTGGTGGGGGAGAGGAAAACCTGCTCGTTTTCGATGAATTGCGCCACGATGGGGAATTTCGTGCTGCGGCCGTACTGGTTGAACCAGTTGGCCAGGAACTGCATGGCGAAGCGCGAGGTGCCGTGCTTGCCGGCCTCGCCGTCGTCGTTGTAGGTATCCAGCGTGTAGAGCGATATGGCCTTGAGGATATCCGGCGACAGCTCCGCGCGCTCGAAAAGAAAACGCAGCGCGTTGATGAGCGATACCGGCCCGCAGTCGTATTCGCTGCTCTGATAGTTCAAAACGTTCTTCATGGTCCTGCCCGGCTTTCGCGTTATTTCTGATTCAGTCGTTTTTCGGATCGATGGCGTCGCGCAGGGCGTCGCCCACGAAGTTGATGCACACCACCAGCGCGATGATGACCACGCCCGCGGGCACCCACAGCCAAGGCTTGCTGGTGAGGATGGTGATGGACTCCGCGCCTTTGAGGATATTGCCCAGCGAAGGCGTGGTGACCGGCACGCCCATGCCGAGATAGCTCAGCGCCGCCTCGTCCAGAATGGAGATCGCGAACACGCTTGTGGCGTAAACCAGCACAGGCGCGATGATGTTCGGAAGGATCTCCGAGAACAGGATGTAGCGCCGCGGCATGCCGGCGGTGATGTCGCTTTTGAAGAACACGGTCTCCCGCAGCGACAGCACGCTGCCGCGCACCAGCCGCGTAATGCCCGGCCAGTCCACGAAGCCCAGGATCAGCACGATGCTCCACAGCCCCGGCTCGAAGATGGCCGCGGCCACCAGCACCAGCAGGATGTAGGGAAACGACATGACCATGTCGGTGAAGCTCATGATGGCCTGATCGACCCAGCCGCCGAAATATCCGGCGATCAGCCCCAGCAGCACGCCGATGACCGTCGAGATGAGCGTGGCCATGGCCCCCACCAGCAGCGAAACGCGCATGGCGTACAGCAGGCGGCTGAACATATCGCGCGCGCTCTGATCGGTGCCCAGCAGGTGCTGCGCGTCCGGCGGTTTGGAAAAGCCGCCCGCCACCTTGTTCGGGCCGTAAGGCGCGATGAGCGGCGCGAACACCGCCAGCAGGATCATCGCCGCGAGCGCGATCAGGCTGACGAACGCCATGCGGTGTTTGCGGAAGCGCCGGAAAATGAGCATGAAATGCGAATCCATAACCGCGCGCTCCTCTCAGTATTTGATCGTTGGATCGACCAGCGCGTACGCGATGTCGGTCAGCAGGTTGGCCGCCAGCACGACCACCGCCGAGAGCAGACATACGCCCATGATGACCGGATAATCGCGCTGCAGCACGGCGTTCATGGTGATGAGTCCCAGCCCCGGCCAGGAGAACAGCTGCTCGACGATGACGGCGCCGCCGAAGAGCGTGGGAATCTGCAGGCCGATGACCGAGACGATGGGCAGCAGCGCGTTTCTCAGCGCGTGTTTGTTGATCACGCGGAAGCGCCCGATGCCCTTCGCGCGGGCGGTGCGCAGGTAGTCCATCTCGAGGATCTCCAGCATGGCGGAGCGGATGTAGCGGATGTTGCTGCCCGCCACCGAGGTGGCGAGCACCGCCACGGGCATGACCATGTTCTTCACGACATCCCAGACGCTGCCGCCCGCGCCGGGCATGCGCAGGCCATTGGCGTTGGAAGGCAGCCAGCCCAGCTGCACCGTGAACACATACACCAGGATCAGCGCCAGAAAGAATCCGGGGATGCTCGAACCGAAAAACGAGGCCGTGACCACGGCGAAATCGCGCTTCTGATAGCGGTGCACGGCGCTGTATATCCCCGCGGGAACGGCCACAAGCAGCCCCACGAGGAGCGAGACGCCCATGAGCAGCAGCGTGGGCGCGATGTGGCTGCCGATGATCTGGGAAACGGGCTGGTAGCTCTTATAGGAATAGCCCAGGTTGCCGTGCATAAGCTCGTTCAGCCAGTTCAGGTACTGCTGCCAGACGGGCATGTCCAGGCCCAGCTTGCTCGCCTTGACCGCGATGGCTTCCTGCGTGATGCGCGGGCCGGACATCATGTCCAGCGGATTGCCCGCCAGGCACATGATGAGATAGTCGATGACGGTGATGCCCAGAAGGATCGGTATGGCGAGCAGCAGCTTTTTGAGAACATATCGGCGCATTCCCGGCATCTCCTTTCATCGGGCGGATTCCGCCATATCGCAGGCCGAGAGGTGATCTTCGCCGCCCGCTTGCTTCAGCGCGCAGGGACTGGCCGCACAGGCTTCGACGGCGCAGGGGCACCGCCCGCGGAAGGCGCAGCCGCCATCCCAGCCCGCGCCGGCGGCCTCGCCGCGCAGCACGATGCGCGGGCGGTTCCGGCTGTTCCAGTCGGCGATGGGCGCGGCGTCCAGGAGCGCGCGGGTATAGGGGTGGGCGAGACGCGAAAACAGCTCGCCCGACGGGCCCGTCTCCACGATGCGTCCGCGGTACATCACGCCGATGCGATGGCTGATATAGCGCACCGCGCCCAGACCGTGGCCTATGAACAGATAGCTTACGCCCAGCTTTTCCTGCAGGTCGCGCAGCAGATTCAGGATCTGCGCCTGAACGGACACGTCCAGCGCGCTGACCGGCTCGTCCAGTATGATGAGATCGGGATTCAGCGACAGCGCGCGGGCGATGCATATGCGCTGGCGCTGGCCGCCGGAAAACTCGTGGGGATAGCGCTCCTTCACGCCGGCGGGCAGGCCGACCATGTCCAGCAGCGCGTCGACGCGCGCCTGCGCGTCCTGCCGCGCGGCTACGCCGTGCCAGATCATGGGCTCGGACAGGATATCGCGCACGCGTTTGCGGCCGTTGAGGCTGGAACCGGAATCCTGGAACACCATCTGGAAATGCGGCCGCAGCGGGCGCAGCTGACCTTCGGGCAGGCTGTCGATGCGCTGTCCCTTGAAGAACACTTCGCCGCTGTCCGGCCGTTCGAGTCCCATGATGAGCCGCGCCACGGTCGATTTGCCGCAGCCGGATTCGCCCACGATGCCAAAGGTCTCGCCTGTGCCGACGCGGAAGGAAACGCCCTGCACGGCGCGGTTGGGCGTGCGCTGGAACAGCCCCTTGCCTTTTTCGTAGAAAGTTTTGCTCAGGTTTTTTACCTCGAGAACAGGCGTCCGATCGCTTTTCATGCGCCCGCCTCCCCTGCCACGGCCTCGCAGCAGCGCACGCTGCGCCCCGGTTCCGGCTCGAACACGTGCGCTTCGCCACCGCATATGGCGCTGTAAGGGCAGCGCGGCGCGAAGCGGCAGCCGGTCATGTCCTGATAGCGCTCCGGCACGGCGCCGGGAATGGACAGAAGCCGCCTGCCGCGCGCGTCGTCCAGGCCCGGCACGGACTGCAGCAGCGCCCGCGTGTAGGGATGGGCCGGCGCGGCGAGCAGGCGGCGCGTGTCGCACGTTTCGACGCACTGTCCGGCGTACATCACCACCACGCGGTCGGCCATTTCGGCCACGAGGCCCAGGTCGTGGGTGATGAGCAGTATGGCCATGCCGGTCTCGTCCCGCAGCGCCTTCAAAAGCTGCATGATCTGCAGCTGTATGGTGACGTCCAGCGCGGTGGTGGGCTCGTCGGCGATGAGCAGCCGCGGACGGCAGGCCAGCGCCATGGCGATCATGGCGCGCTGACGCTGGCCTCCGGAAAGCTGATGGGGGAATTTGCGCATCGCGGCCTGAGGCAGGCCCGTTCGTTCGAGCAGGCTGGCCGCGAGCGCGTCCGCCTTCCGCCTGTCGTATTTGAGATGGCGGCGGATGACTTCTGTGAGCTGCATGCCGATGGTGAAAACGGGATTCAGGCTGTACATGATGTCCTGAAAGATCATGGCGATCTCCCGGCCGCGCACGGCGTCCAGCT
>JAFZRB010000279.1 GCA_017620115.1 Clostridia bacterium
AGCTCCATGATGACCGATTCGATCTCGAACGGCCCGATGCGGTAGCCGGAGGACTTGATCACGTCGTCCGCGCGGCCCACGTACCAGTAGAAGCCGTCCTCGTCCTTCCAGGCCACGTCGCCTGTGCGGTAATAGCCGTCGTGCCACACCTCGCGCGTCTTTTCCTCGTCGCGGTAGTAGCCCACGAACAGGCCGTCCGGCGCGCCTTCCGCCACGCGGATGGCGATCTCGCCGGTTTCGCCCACCGGCACGTCGTTGTTATCCGCGTCGAGCAGGTGCACGTCGTAGAGCGGCACGGGCCGGCCCATGGAGCCCAGCTTGTGGGGCTCGCCGATGAGGTTGGCGATGACCACGGTGGTTTCGCTCTGGCCGAAGCCCTCCATGACTTTCAGCCCGGTGAGGCGTTCCATCTGGTTGAACACCTCGGGGTTCAGCGCCTCGCCTGCGATGGTGGCCCGCTCCACGCCGGACAGGTCATATTTGCTGATGTCTTCTTTGATCATCATGCGGTACATGGTGGGCGGCGCGCAGAAGGTGGTGATGTGATATTTGGCGAACATGGGCAGTATGTCCGCCGCGTTGAAGCGGTCGAAGTCGTACACGAACAGAGCGGCCTCGCACAGCCACTGGCCGTACAGCTTGCCCCACATGGACTTGGCCCAGCCGGTGTCCGAAATGGTGAGGTGCAGGCCGTCCGGGTTGACGCAGTGCCAGTATTTCGCGGTGATGAGGTGGCCCAGCGGATACTTGAAGCTGTGCGTGGCGATCTTGGGATAACCGGTGGTGCCGGAGGTGAAGAACATCAGCATCGGGTCGTCGCCGCAGGCGGAATCCGCGGTGCGCTCGAAATGGCTGGAGTAGAGGGTGTATTCGTCGTTGAAGGTGTGCCAGCCCTCGCGCTCGCCGTTCACGATGATCTTCGTTTTAACGGTGTTCGTGGCGGCGACGGCCTTGTCCACCTCTTCGGCCACCTCGCCGTCGCCGGTGCACAGGATGGCGGAGACGCCCGCGGCGTTGAAGCGGTATTCAAAATCGTGGTCGCGCAGCATGTTGCTGGCCAGGATGGCGATGGCGCCGATCTTGTGCAGCCCCAGTATGGCGAACCAGAACTGATAGTGCCGCTTGAGCACCAGCATGACCCTGTCGCCCTTCTTCACGCCCAGCGCGCGGAAGTAGTTGGCGCACTGGTTCGAGGCGCGCATCATGTCGCGGAAGGTGAACACGCGCTCGGTCTTGTCGCGGGATATGTGCAGCATGGCGCGGCGGTTGGGCTTTGTGCGGCCCAGCTCGTCCACCACGTCGAAGGCGAAGTTGAACGAGTCGTCGTTCTTGAACGAAATGGCCTTCAGGACGCCGTTTTCGTCCTCGGTGAGATCGGCGAATTTCTGATACACGCGCGTCTCGGCGTCAGCCTTCGGCGCGCGCGTGTCGATGATCTCCTCGCCTTCCAGCTCGGGGATGATGTCGCCCGTGGGATTCAGCACGATGGCGTAGAACACGCAGTCCTCGCCGTCCACGGCGATCATGCCGTGCGGGGTGGAGGAGTCGTAGTAAATGGAATCGCCCTCGGAGAGCACCTCGGTATGCTCGCCCACGCGCACCTTGAGCCGGCCGGAGACGACGATGTCGCACTCCTGCCCGGTGTGCGTCGTGACCTCGATGGGCTTGTCGGCGGCCTCGGGATCGTAGCTGGCGCGCACGTACAGCGGCTCGGCGATGCGCTTGCGGAAGGCGGCGGCAAGGTTGTAGTACACCATGCCGTGCGCCTTCTCGATGCGCTGGCCGTTGCCCTTGCGCGTGACGGTGTAGGAGCGCAGCCGGGGGCTGGTGCCCTCGATGATGTCGGTCACGTCGACGCCCAGCGCGGTGGCCGCGCGGTACAGGAACGCGAACGCCAGATCGTGCGTGCCGGATTCGCAGGCGATGTATTCCTCTTCGCTGACGTCGCATTTGAGCGCCATCTCGGCGGTCGTGAGGCCAACGACTTCGCGCAGCTCGTGTATGCGCGAGGCCATGGTCATGATTTTCAGATCCAGTTCCTCTAGCTGTTTCATTGCCCTTTCGTCCTTTCGCAGCGGGGCGATAAAAAAACCGCCCCAAAGATAGAATAATCTTTGAGACGAGCATCGTTTCAAATACCCGCGGTACCACTCAAATTGCGCCTTGCGACGCCGCTTAACGGGCTCCAGTAAGCCCTGTGCCCTCACGCGGCCTCACGGGAAGGCTCTACTTGCATCCGCTGCTTTCTGCCCTCCGGCTCAGGAGCGACAGATCCCCGCCGCGCGCGATTCCGGCTTGCACCGCCCGCCGGATCTCTGAAAACGCCCGCGCCTGATCCTCTCCGTCAACGCCTTTATGGTTCCTGTGAAATTTTTGATTATTCTATCACGGGAGTATGCTGTTGTCAAGGCAGGTTTCCGAAAGATAACGTTGATTTCGTTTTTGTCAAAAATGTTCGGGTTTTAGAGCTTTTTGACCATCATGACGCTGCCGCGGCTGGAGCCGTCCGAGAGATGATAGGCATTGGGCAGCACGGCGTAGGTCTCGAAGCCGGTCTTTTCATAAAGCGCCCTGCCGCGCTCGTTGCCCTCCACGTATTCCAGTTCCAGCTGCTCCAGCCCCCAGCCGCGGGCGATGTCGAACATCAGGCCGAACATGGCTGTGCCGATGCCCCGGTTCCAGAATTTCTTATACAGCGTGATGGCGACGGCGCCCCGGTGGCGCACCTTGCGCTTGGGGTTGTACTGCAGGGAGCAGTTGCCCGCGATCTCGCCGTTCACCTCGCACACGATGAACACATGATCGGGCGCGTCCGCGACGCCCTGCAGAAAGCGCTCCTCCTGCTCGACGGTCATGCCCGCCCGCTCGTCGGGATAAGCCAGGATGAACTCCGTCTCGCCCGCGGTGGCGATGAGATAGTCCACCAGCGCCGCCGCGTCCTCGACCCGCGCGGGCCGCAGCAGAGCGGGGGTTCTGTCCTTCAGAACGATGTGTTTTTCTTCAAACAGCATGATGATATGCTCCTTTCAGCGATTATAATCTTCCGTTCCGACCCCGGCCCAGGGGATCGAATGGATCAGGCATTCCGCCGCGTCCTCAATATCCTCATAGTCCACGTCTTCGCCCTCGCGCGCGCTGCATTCAAACTCGTCCACGATGTTTTCGATGAGCACCATGTCGATGAACAGGGGAAGCCGGGCCAGGAGCGCTTCGGAAACGTCCGTTTCGCGCCGATAGCCTTCCAGGATGGTCTCGAAATACCGGTTCATGAACGCCATGCGCTTTCCGGCATCCTTTTCAAACCGGCACCAGCCCACGCCATGCGTCCACAGATTGGCCAGATCGAACATGTACCAGCAGACCATGCAGTTGTCGAAATCGAACACGGTGATTTCGCCTGTGTTCATGTCGATGTGGTAATTGCCGTCGCTGAAATCGAAATGGACGAGGCCGTAGCTGTCCGCGTCCGTGGGAAGCGCGCGGAATTCCTCCAGCCGTCCGGCGATGGCGTTTTTAAGATCTTCATACGAATCGGGAATCAGGCGGCCGATATAGGCCATGTTGTATTTATCGAAATACTCCGGGCGGCGGCGGGCCGGCGCGTAGCGCTTGGAGAGGGCGTGGATCGCGCCGAGCGCCCTGCCGGTGTTGAAGAAATACTCCTCGAGGGGCGCGCCCTCCCGATAGCGGTAGCCGTTGTCGGAGATCAGCATGCCTTTCGCGTACCCGAACAGGCAGGCATACGCCTCCCTGCCGTCCCCTTCGAGGCGCTCGACGGTTTTGCCGTGAACCGACGGGATCACATCCGCCACAGGCGCTCCGTTTCGCGCCAGGTAGCGCACGAATTCCGTCTCCGCGAGGTATTCCTCCTCCGTTCTGTCGCCCAGCGCCGAGATGCGGAGGACATACCTGTTTTCCCCGTTCCGGCTGCAAATATAAACGAGATTGCGGCTTCCTTCATGCCCGGACACCGGGCGGCATTCATACGCCTCCAGCGCAAACAGCGCTTTCGCGGATTCGAGAAGCTTCTGCAATGCTCATCCCTCCTGTCGACGCGCCCGTTCCGCCTTCACAGCTTGTTCCTGATGATCTTTCCGCTGATGGTCTTGGGCAGCTCGTCGCGGAACACCACGATACGGGGGTATTTGTAGGGGGCGGTTTTTTCCTTCACGTAGTTCTGAATTTCCTTTTTCAGCTCATCGGTGCCGACCGTGCCGCGGGTGAGCACGATGGAGGCCTTCACGACCTGCCCGCGCACCTCGTCCGGCGCGGCGGACACGCCGCATTCCAGCACATAGGGGAGCTCCATGATGACCGATTCGATCTCGAACGGCCCGATGCGGTAGCCGGAGGACTTGATCACGTCGTCCGCGCGGCCCACGTACCAGTAGAAGCCGTCCTCGTCCTTCCAGGCCACGTCGCCTGTGCGGTAATAGCCGTCG
>JAFZRB010000280.1 GCA_017620115.1 Clostridia bacterium
GGTGGTCACGAACACGCCGGTGGCGCCGTTCTCGTATTCCACATAGGCGGTCACGTCGTCTTCGACCTCGATATCATGCCAGGCGCCCTCGTGGCAGAACGCGCGCACCTTGGTGGGCATGCCGCAGATCCACTGCCACAGATCCAGGTTGTGCGGGCACTGGTTCATCAGCACGCCGCCGCCCTCGCCGGACCAGGTGGCGCGCCATGCGCCGGAATCATAGTAGCTCTGGGAGCGGTACCAGTCGGTGATGATCCAGTTGGTGCGGCGAATATTGCCCATCGAGCCGGAATCGACGATTTCCTTCATCTTGCGGTACACGCAGTTGGTGCGCTGGTTGAACATGATGGCGTAGGTCGCCTTGCTGCGGGCGGCCAGCTCGTTCACCTCGCGCACGGCCTTGGTGTAAACGCCGGCGGGTTTTTCGCTGAGGACGTGGATGTCGCGCTTGAGCGCTTCGGTCACATAAACCGGATGGAAATAGTGGGGCGTGGCCACGATGGCCGCGTCGATCAGGCCGCTGTCCAGCATTTTGATGGCGTCGTCAAAGCGGGCCACCTCGGGCGCTTCTCCGGCCGCCCAGTCCAGGCGCTCGGGGCGGATATCCGCCACGGCGGTCAGCGTCATGCCGGGCACCTTGCCCCCCATGATGCTCTTGAAATGGCCGCTGCCCATGTTGCCGATGCCGATGATGCCAACTCTTACCGTGTCCATGTTCCTTTTCCTCCTTCATTGAATCCAAGTTCGGTGAGCAGATTTTTCAGCGCGGACACAGCCGCGTTAAAGGCGGTCAGCCTGTCGGGATAGCTGAACTTATGGTGAAGCTTTTCGTCCTGCAGCGCCTTCAGGCCGTCAAAAACCGTCAGATGCGGCTCCAGGGTGAGGGTCATATTGTCCGCGCGGGCGGCCAGTCGGTCGAGGATATCCTTCACGTTGCCGTCGCCCATGCCGGCCGGCACCACCGCGCCGTTCTCCAGAAGCGCGTCCTTGATGTGCATATAGGTGATGTACTTTTCCAGCTTCGGGAAAGCCTCGATGGGCTTCACGCCGCACTGGATGAAGTTGGCCGGGTCGAAAATGCAGCCCATGCGGTCGCCATAGACCTGCATGAGGTCGACGCAGCGGTCGTCGGTATCGCCGTAGATGCCCTTTTCGTTCTCATGGCACAGGCGGATGCCCGCGTCGTCGGCCAGATCGAGCATCTGGCCCAGCTGGTCGATGACCTTGCCGCGCCAGTCGGCCGGAGTCGTGCCGCCCTCCCTGGGCATGAAGAAGCTGAACATGCGGATGCGGTTCGCGCCGAGAAGCCTGGTGATTTCCAGGCCGCGCCTGAAGGCGTCCAGATGCGCCTCAAAGGGTTGGTCGATGGGGTATTTGCCGTAGGGTGAGCCCAGCGACGAAAGCGCCGCGCCGGCGTCATCCAGCTTGCGTTTGGCTTCCTTCGCCTCGTCGTCGGTGAGGTCGGCGACGGACTTGCCGTCCACGCCGCGCATCTCGATCAGGGCAATGCCGTTGTTCTTCATCGCTTCCAGCTGCGCCGAAAGCATGCGGTCGGCCTCGTCGGCGAACGCCGAGAGCTGATACTGAGCCATGCTGCCTGTCCTCCTTTGTCGGTTCTCGCGAGGGCGGAGACCGCGTTCGTTATCCGGCCGCGATCATCCGGATACCATTATATAGTATACATTTTCATTCTTCCGGCGTCAATCGCCCAAATGTGTTTTTTCACGAATTATTCGCGCCCGGCGCCGACAGCGGCTCGCCGCCCGCCCGCTCCACCTGGGAGAGGATGATGCAGTGCGCGTACAGCTTGTTGGCGAAGGCGGTCATGACCGCGCGCAGGATGGCCTCCTCGGAGGAAGGGCCCGGCGGATCGATGGCCTCCCCCAGAAAAACGTGACGGATGGTGCGCTCCATCTCGTCGCAGAACAGGTTGTAGATCACGCGGTTTTCGAATTTTGCCAGCTCGAACTTCATCATGACCGACAGCTCCGAAATGGAGAAATCGCGCTTGAGCGAGCACACCACCATCAGCCGCGCCAGCTGCCGCACGCCGTAGCGCTTCTTCACGGGCGCGGGAATCAGCTTCATCTTCACATAGTTGTTGATCATGCTGGCGGTGATGAAATGCCCCTCTTCTCCCACGTCCAGCACGGACAGATGCCGCTCTATATAGCTGACCATCTGATCCACGTAGAGCTCTACGTCGGGCAGCTCGTCCCAGCGCGGGCAGCGGAAGGCGAGAAGCCTTTCTTCCATTTCACTCATGGCTCATTCCCCCTTATTTTCTATTGTATCAAATCCAGCCGCCAAACGCAACATATATTTGACGATATTTCCTCATAATTCACATGTTGACGGACAAGATAAAACGTGGTAATATAATATTCAATACTAGAACACTTGTTATTATCAATGCAACAGGGGGAACCGGGCATGAGTTTTGAAATTTTCACAGATTCAAGCGCCAACCTGTCCACCGCGCTGATCGAAAAATACCATCTTCACATCCTCTCCCTGACCTTCCAGGAAAAAGGCGTCCCCGGCGAATACAAGAGTTTCGACAACGGCCGCCCCATCGACACCACCATATTCTATCGCAGGATGCGCGATGAAAACGCCGTTTTCATCACCTCCTGCGTGAATACCGTCGACGCGATGGAAGCCATCGAGCCGGTAGTGGCCGCGGGCAGCGACGTGCTGTATCTGGGCTTTTCCTCCGGCCTGAGCGCCACGCACCAGAACGTGAAGGCCGCGCTGGACGAGCTGCGCGCCAAATACCCCGAGCGCAAGATCTACGACAGCGATACCCTCGCCGCCGCGCTGGGCCAGGGGCTGCTGGTCGTGCTGGCCGCCCGCCGGCGCGAGAAAGGCGCCACCATCGAGGAGACGCACCGCTGGGTGGAGGAAAACAAGCTGCATCTGTGCCACTGGTTCACCGTCGAGAGCCTGAAATACCTGCATCGCGGCGGCCGCATTTCCGCCACCAGCGCCATCGTGGGCACGCTGCTGGACATCAAGCCCGTTCTGCACGTGGACGACGCGGGCAAGCTCATCGCCATGACCAAGGTGCGCGGCGTGCGCGCGGCGGTGAAGGAGATGTTCGAGCGCATGAAGGCCACCGCCGTGCGCGATCCGGACAGCCCGGTCTTCATCGTCCATGCGGACATCCGCGAGCGGGCCAGTGAGCTGGCGGAAAAGATTCGCGCCGAGTTCGGCACGAAGGAAATCTATATCGATTCGCTCGACCTGGTGATCGGCGCACACTCCGGCCCCGGCACGCTGGCGCTGTTCTTCGTGGGCGATCACCGGTAAACCGAAAACGCGACTCAGGCCTTCCCGCCGCGGGAGGCCTTTTTTCTGACCCGCACGATAAATTGGGGCTTCACAGGGCCGTTCTGTTATGCTATAATTTGAATAGGGCAATGCCCACATGCGAAAATGGGAGGAGATACTCATGGGCAAGAACAACGCTGATGCTGTCCTGAGCCAGTTTACTCAGGCCATCGAAGAAGAAGCCGTCGACACGTCCAGAAAACTGAAAGTCGGTATCATCGGTACCGGCTGGATCGCCGAGTCCCATATCCAGAGCTATAAGAACATGCCCGATGTGGAGATCGTCGCCGCGGCCGATCCCATCCCCGGCAAGGCCGAGGCCTTTATGAAGAGGTTCGACGTCGAAGGCGTCCGCTTCTATCCGACCCACAAGGAAATGATCGACAACGAAAAGCTGGACGCCGTTTCCGTGTGCACCTACAACACCGCGCACTGCGCGCCCACCGTCTACGCGCTGGAGCACGGCATCAACGTGCTGCTGGAGAAGCCCTTCTCCGTCACCACCGAAGAAGCCGTCGAGATGATGCGCGCCGAGAAGAAGAGCGGCAAGGTCCTCTCCATCGGCTTCCAGCCCCGCGGCGATGAGAACATGCAGATGATCAAGAAGGTCGTGCAGAGCGGCGCGCTGGGCGAGATCTACTACATCCAGACCGGCGGCGGACGCCGCCGCGGCATCCCGAACAGCACCTTCATCGAGAAGTCCACCGGCGGCATCGGCGCGCTGGGCGACATCGGCTGCTATTCGCTGGACGTGGTGCTGAACGCCATCGGCTACCCGAAGCCCCTCACCGTGACCGGCTACAAGAGCGACTTCTTCGGCAAGAACCCGAAGTACGCTACCCCCGACAGATTCCACACCGCCGAGGAGAACGCCGCGCGCTTCTCCGTCGACGACTTCGCGGCCGCGTTCGTGCGCCTGGAGGGCGGCATCATCCTTGACTTCCGCATTTCCTGGGCCATGCACGCCGACACCCCCGGCGACACCATCATCTTCGGCAAGGAAGGCGCGCTGCGCATTCCCTCCACCGACTGCTGGAACGGCACCTTCACCAGCCCCATGACGCTGTATCACGACCTGGCCGGCAAGCAGGTCGAGACCGTCATCCCGCTGATCCCCCACAAGGGCCCCGGCCTGTTCGACATCAAGATCCGCTCCTTCCTGGACGCGATCAAGTACAACAGGCCCGCGCCTGTGCCCACCAGCGAGATCATCTACAACCAGGCCATCATCGACCATATCTGCAAGTCCGCCGAGCTGGGCCATGAGATCGAGGTCGTCATCCCCGAAATCTGACCGGCCGACAGGATACTGAATCCCCTTGTTTCCTATGGCCAGCCCGCCGTAGCGGGCTGAAGCCGGACCGTCGTACGTTGGCTGCATGGCAGCGCCGCCGATAACAGACTTTTTCGGCAAGGACCAGTCGAAAGAGCCTGTTGCCGCGGCGGGGCCGTGAAGCCCGCGTGCGGCTGTCTGGTTTATTTCAGGGCATATGCTATATCTCCACGCGCCTGTCCGGTTTGCTCGGGAAGCGGACAGGCGTGTTTTCTGTACGGGAAGGCCTTTCCTTTCCGATGGAAATATGCTATGATAGGGATATCAAGGCGCAAAGGAGTGTCTTTATGGATTATGCGTCCCTGCCGCGCGATATCTTCTCCGGCTGCTGGAACACCGGCCACTGCCAGGGCATCGCCGTGGATACAAAGCGCGGATTCGTCTACTATTCCTTCACCACCGCGCTGGTCAAGACCGACCTGAGCGGCCGCCTGATCGGCAGCGTGGGCGGGCTTTTGGGGCATCTGGGCTGCATCGCCTTCAACGCGGAGGACGGCCGGCTCTACGGCTCGCTCGAATACAAGAACGACGCCATCGGCCGCGGCATCCTGAACATGCTGGGCAGCGACGCGCAGCTTCAGGATGCCTTCTACATGGCTGTTTTCGACGTGGACAGGATCGACCGCGCGGGCATGGACGCCTGCACGGACGGCGTGATGACCGCGGTGTACCTCAAAGAGGTGGTCGACGATTTCACGGCCGAGGCGGAAAACGGCGGCAAACCCGTTCGCCACCGCCTGGGCTGCAGCGGCATCGACGGCACCACCTTCGGCCCGCTGCCCGGAAGCGCGGACGGCAAGCGATATCTGTTCGTAGCCTACGGCGTGTATTCGGACGAGGAGCGCACCGACAACGACCATCAGGTGCTGCTGTGCTACGACATATCCGATTGGACGCGCTGGGCGAAGCCGCTCTCGCAGAGCGCCATGCACACCTCCGGCCCCGCCGCGCCGGACCACAAGTTTTTCGTGTTCACGGGCAACACCACCTATGGCGTGCAGAACCTCGAATACGACGCCTTCACCGGCTGCTTCCTGATGGCCGTGTACCGGGGCAGGAAGCCGCAGTATCCCAACCGGCCCATGTACATCGTCGACGGCTCGAAAGCGCCCGTTAAGGCCGTTCTGCGCGGCGTCGAGCCCGAACAGGCAGGCGAGACGCTCTCGCTGCTGGAAAAGGGCCTGCCGCACGACAGCGGCGTGTGGGGCTGGGATTTCCCGCTGGGCAGCACCGGCCTCTGCGCGCTGGGCGGCGGGTACTACTACGTGTCGCACGACGGCAAAGGCGACGACGGCTATTACACGCATGTGAAGCTGTATAAATGGGACGGCGTTTCGCCGCTGGCGCCAGCGGAATAAAAGGAGACACAGTGCATGCGCTTTTCCGCCGTTCCCCCTATGACCGCGGCAAACGCCGCGCCTGACAGGCAGGAAAGGAAGGATCTATCATGAAGACGGGCATCGATTCCTCGGCCTACCGCGACGCGGCCGACCTCGCCGCCGGCTACCGGCGCATGAGGCGGCACGGCTACGACTGCGTGGACTATCAGGAGCTCGTGAACACCGAAACGCCCCTGTTCGCGGCGGGCGAGTCCGAATTCGAGCGGCTGCTGCGCGAGGAGGCGGACATCATCCGCGGCGCGGGGCTGGAGATCAGCCAGACGCACGGCCCATGGCGCTACCCTCCGCGCGACGCGGAGGAAGCGGATCGCGCCGAGCGGTTCGACAAAATGGCGCGCGCCCTGCACGGCACGCGCGTGATGGGCTGCCCTTACATGGTCATCCATCCCATCATGCCCTTCGGCACCGGCGGGGACGGCGACCGCGCGCGCTTCTTTGAGATCAACTTCGACTACTACCGCCGTCTCTCCCGCGTGGCCGAAGCGGAAGGCGTGATCATCTGCCTGGAGAACATGCCCATGCCCGAGCTGCCACTGGCCCGTCCCGCGGAGATTCTGGCGTTCGTGAAAGAAATCGACAGCCCCGCGCTGCGCGTGTGCCTGGATACGGGGCACTGCACCATGTGCGGCGTGCAGCCCGCGGACGCCGTGCGTGAGCTGGGCACCGAATACCTGCGCGTCCTGCACGTGCACGACAACGACGGCAGGCGCGACCTGCACTGGCTGCCCTGGCGCGGCGTGATCGACTGGGCGGCGTTCTCGCAGGCGCTTCACGACGTCGGCTTCAGCGGCGCGCTCTCGCTGGAGACCCGCGTAAAGGCGGCGCTCCCGGCGGAGCTGCGGGAGTACTTCGAGATCGGCCTGGGCCTGATCGCCCGCCGATTGACCGAGGGATGAGCCGGCGCCGGACGTTCCGATCCATTCAGGAGAGTGCACCAAAAATAGCGGCTAATTTTGGGAATGGACAGACCGCCGCATCTGTGATATAATGGCGTTTGCCACAAGCGAGGGGAAAGGAGAAATGGTATGCCGCAGAAGGGCGTCAAGGTCATTGCCCAAAACCGCAAGGCGCGGCATGACTATTTCATCGAGGAGACCTACGAGGCGGGCATCGAGCTGCGCGGCACGGAGGTCAAATCCATCCGTCTGGGCCAGTGCAACCTGAAGGACTGCTTCGCGCAGATCCGAGGCGGAGAAATCGCCGTTCACGGCATGCACATCAGCCCATACGAAAAGGGCAGCGTGTTCAATACCGATCCGCTGAGGCCGAAGCGGCTGTTGATGCACAAGGCCGAGATCCGCAAGCTGAACCAGCAGGTGGCGCAGAAGGGGCTGGCGCTGATTCCGCTGTCCGTTTACCTCAAGAACGGGCTCATGAAAATCGAGCTGGGCCTGTGCCGCGGCAAAAAGATGTACGACAAGCGCGACGACATGGCCCGCCGCGACGCTGAGCGCGACATCGACCGCTCGATGAAGGAGCACGCGGGCCGTCATCGGAACGACGACTGACATATCTTTCATTTGAACAAGGGGGCGTATTTGGTTTCGACGGGGATCTGGAGGGTTTGAGAAGCGAGCGGCGGCCCTGGACCGCCTCAAAAACGGGAAATTAAATGAACTGACAACTACGAAAACGTAGCTTTCGCGGCCTAAGTCCGCGAACGTCGGCCCCGGGCTTCCTGCGGCGCGGGTCACCGGCGTCATTAAGGCAGGGAACCAACCGCTGTAAGCTTTGCCAGCGGCGGGATCTTATGAAGCTACTGAAAGCATAACCCTGTCTGCGGGGGTATGCCGGAGGGAATGTCAAAACACAGACTGCGCTCGGAGATGCTTGGGTTCTCGGGTTTTCGGACAGGGGTTCGACCCCCCTCGCCTCCATACTTTTTGCCGCCGCATCGCAGGGTGCGGCGGCATTTTCCTTTGTATGAATGATGGCAGAAAAGAATGGTGGAAATCATCACATTTTCCTGTTATAATGATATCATGCGGTATAAACTGTAAAAGAAGGAGCGTCACAATGAAACGGGAACTTGGAATCGCCCGATGCGGGCTTGCGTGCTGTCTGTGTTCTGAGAACGCCAATTGTAAAGGGTGCAGGCAGGACGGCTTTCTGAATCTGTCCTGGTGCAAGGATGCCGAGTGGTGTGTCAACCGCAAATGCGTGATTGAAAAGAAGCTGAACGGCTGCTATGAATGCAATCCGGCAAGCTGCAGGAAAGGTCTGTATGCGGAAAAGATCAAGGCACGGGCTTTTGCGGAATTCGCGCACAGATATGGCGTTGAGGAATTGTTGGATTGTCTGGAACGCAACGAACAGGCGGGGATCATCTATCATCGCGAAGGAATTATGGGAGACTACGATGAGTTCGATGATCTGGAGGAGCTTATCCGTTATATCAGGACAGGAAAGCGCAACGCTGGATTTGACGGGGATCAGACGGAATCCACCAAATAACAGCCGGGCGGCTCATTTTGGTCTGCCCGGCGGAAAGCAGGAATCAGAATGGATATCAACAGGATACTCAGCGATATTTCCGAAAACCGGTATCTCATCAGCATGACGCCCGCGGAGCAGCTCGTCAGGCTGGGCTGTGAGGCGGGCATGAGCCGGGACACGGCCGTGCTCGACCTGTGCTGCGGCTATGGCGCTATGCTCGGTATCTGGCGCGAAGCCTTCGGCATTCGCGGCGTCGGCGTGGATATCTGCCATGAATTCATAACCGAAGGCAGAAAACGCCTCCTCGAAAAAGGCATCGACGGCGTAACGCTGCTGGAAGCCGACGCGCAGGCGTGGACGTGCGACGAGCGTTTCGATTTCGTCAGTCTCTCCGGCGAGGATTTCGGCGGTTTCAACGGCACGATTCATTTTCTTCAGAAATTTGCCAAACCGAACGGAAAACTGATTCTCGGCACGCGCTATTCCAAAACGGAAACGCCGCCCCGCGAGCTTGTCGAGTTTGAGGGCGAAACGCTTTCCCTGGGGCAAATGAACCGCGTCGTCCGCGAAAACGGGTATTTCATCACCTCCATGGCGACGGAAACCCATGCCGAATGGGAGCGCTACATCATGTGGAGCGCCCGCCGGAATCTGGCGCGGCTCCGCGCAGATCCCGGAAACAAAGCCCATCGCGAATGGTGCGAAAAATGGTACGACACCTATTTCAGCTTCCGCAGGCAATACGAGGGTTACGTGACGATGGTCATCGAGACCCTGTAACCGGACCGACACAGCGAGGCGATCCCCTTTTCCGCAATCGGAACGGGAACGCAAAACGACCGAACAGCCGCGCGACGGCGGCTGTCAGAGGGAATATGAGAATCATATTTGTTCGCCATGGGAAACCGGATTACGCGCATGACTGCCTGACGGACGAAGGCCGGCGGCAGGCGTCGGCCGCCGCGGAACGGCTGTCGGGCGAAGGCATATCGGAGATCTACGCGTCGCCGCAGGGGCGGGCCGCGGAAACGGCTTCCTATACCGCGGCGCGCCTCGGCCTGCCGGTGACTACGCTGGATTTCATGCACGAAATATCCTGGGGCGGCGATGGCATACCGGAAAACGGCCATCCCTGGACGCTGGGCCGCCGCATGATCGAGGAGGATTTCGATTTCCGCGCGAACGACTGGATGAAACACCCTTATTTCAGCGGAAACACGGCGACCGGGGACTTCCTGTCCGTCGCGGCGCGCTTCGACGGGTTCCTGTCCGGGCAGGGCTATGTCCATGACGGAACCCGCTTCCTCTGCACAGCGGAAAACGACAAAACCATCGCCCTTTTCAGCCATGGCGGCTCAGGCGCGTGCGCGCTCGCGCACATCCTGTCGCTGCCGTTCCCGTATGTTTCATCAGTTTTGTCCTTTGGGTTCACTTCCGTCACGATCCTGAGCTTCCCGGTGAAAACCGGAAGCTGGGTTCATCCGCACCTGGAGTTATTCAACGACTGCGCGCATATCCGCCGCGGCGACGCCGGCCCGGAATTTCAGCAGACGCCGGACAGGGCCTGAACCCGGAAGACAGGAGCCGCGCCAGAAGGAAAAGAAAGAAGCCTCATGCCGTTTTCACCATACCGGCCATGAGGCTTCCTTTTGCAGTTGCGCTGGCCGGAGCGGAAGGATCCGCCCCGGCCAAATAATCAGCCGCTGCCGTCCGATTACTGCATATACTCCAGCATGATCTTTTCGCACCAGGCGTCGATGTTGGCGGCGACCAGCGCCCAGTCGATGTCCTGCGCGGGAATGGAGCACATCTCAACCTGGCTGGCGGGCGCCTTCTCGGCGGCCTTCTCGTTGGCGGGCATGGTCTTGAACTTCTCGGACCACTCGCCCTGGATCTGGGCGGAGCCAAACCACTCGACGAAGCGCTGCGCTTCCTCGAAGTTCTTGGTGGTCTTCACGATGGCGACGCCTTCAACCGCGTAGGGGATGCCCACCTCGGGCACCGCGTAGCCGGTCTTCACGCCGTACTGCGCGTCGTACTGATCCGCGCCGGAGGACCACATCTGGCCGATCACCACGGGAGAGTTCTCGTTGACCATCTGGGCGTACAGATCCACGCCGTCCTCGACGGGGGTGCCGTGCGCGAAGAACTCGCTGATGGCGTTCCAGCCCTCGTCAGAGATGCCCAGCTCGCCGTCCGGATCCACATAGCGGGTCAGAATGCCGGCCAGGACGTTGCGGGTGGTGCCGCCGGTCAGCTTGATCTGAGATTCATACTTCGTCCAGAACTCTTCCTTCTCCCACAGGTCGGGCCAATCCTTGGGGGCGTCCTCGGGAGAAAGCTGGTTGGAATCGTAAGCCAGCAGGATGGCCTGCTTCACGATGGCGTAGTAGTAGCCGTTCGGGTCGTTCAGGCCCTCGCTCACTTCATCCGCCCAGGAGGGAGCGTCGATGGCGGTCAGGATGCCGCGGGCGATCAGGTCGTTCCAGATGATGGCGTTCAGGCCGAACACCACGTCGCAGGGAGTGGCTTCGCCTTCGTTGATCAGGCGCTGCTGCACCGCGCCCGCGCCTTCCTCGACGATGGTCAGGTCGTAACCGTCCTGCGCGGCGCGTTCCTTCAGCCAGTCGGCGCGGCCGGACGAACCGGAGTTGGTGTAAATGGTCAGCGCGACGCCGGTGCCCTTCACATCAGCGCCCTTGGCTTCTTCCGCCACGGCGGCGCCAGCAAGGGAGAAAACAAGAACCAGAGCCAGAACAAACGCGACAATCTTTTTCATAATTGTCTCCTTTCCTCTTCTTCGCTCAAGGCGAATTTCAAGTATATAAATCATAGCAGGTTTCAGTTTATTTGTCAATTTATTTGGCGGAAATCGACAGGGTTGTCTCATTTGATCCAGTAAATTGGAGTTTGGAGGGCTCAAAGGGACTTCCCCTGGAGGGGAAGCTGTCGCCGCAGGCGACTGATGAGGTGTTATCGTCGCGACCAGCATCCTATTGCGATAGAAAGCAAAGAGCCGGGCTAACACCTCATCCGCCTCTCACGAGGCACCTTCCCCTCGAAGGGGAAGGCAAGGTTTTATCGCTTCAACAAACTCCAATTTA
>JAFZRB010000281.1 GCA_017620115.1 Clostridia bacterium
ATTTAACGCCGTGATGTGGATATCGCTCACATACACGATCCGCACGCCGTCGAAGGCGGACGGCAGGTCGCGCAAAGGCAGCTCGACGCACCGCAGGCGGATCACGTCGCCCTGAAAGGCCATCGCGATCAGCAGGAGGCCCAGCAGCAGGGCCGCGCACCTGAGCAGCGCGCGCCGGAACCTGCCCGGTTTTCGTTTGCCTTTTTTGGAGGAAGCCATAACAGCTCCTTTCTCGTGCGCCGTGTTTCACGTGAAACATTTTCCGGCGTGGCTGGGATTGTTTCACGTGAAACAATTTCCATAAAACAGAACGTATGTTCTTGATTTGCCTGCCGCTCCGCAGGTTTTCGTCGATTTTTTGTAAAAAAGGATGGTTTCACGAAATTTGACAGCAATCTACCATTGCATACCGCCCAATAATCCATTATAATAGGAATGGCGTCTTAATGCAATAAAGGGTTCTTTAATTGATGCGCCAAATTGTTTGACAGTTATATAACCGACAGGAGGATTTACGGTCTCATGAAAGAGAGCGAAGCCAAGGGTCTCTCATGGCCCGTCGCCCTGTTGGTGACCGGAATGATTTGCGCGATGGCGTTTCTGATGGCGCGCATGTTCGCGACGGAAGACACGCACCTGCTCGAGCATGCGACGCTGCTGCCCTGCACCTCCTCGCAGTCCATACAGGTGCTCGGTAAGGGCGTCATCTATAGCGATGGAACCTCGCTGCGCGCGCTCAACGCCTCGGGGCGGCAGATCTGGAGCTATGTTGTGGGCGCGAACTGCGGCTACAACGTGGGCGACGGCGGCGTGGCGGGCTGGTCGGACGACCTGCTCGTGGCGCTGAACGCCTCCTCGGGCGAAGTGATGTTCAGCGCGTCGCTGGCGCAGACTGTGCTCTCAGCCACGACCGGCGCGCAGTACACCGCGGCGCTGGTGGGGGAGGAGAGCAACGCGACGATGATCGTGACGGAAAACAGCGGCCGCGAAATCGACCGCATCGCCCTTCCCGACATCATCGTGCTGGATTACGGCTTCTTCAACAACGGCAACATGCTGTGGATCATGTCGCTGGATACAAACGGAACCGTTCCGATGAGTCAGGTCACCACATACAGGCCGGGCCGCATGCAGGCCGGCAGCATCACGGATTCCGAGCAGGTCGTCTACGAGGTGATGTTCAATACGCCGCGCGTCAGCGCCGTGGGAACCACTTATATCCGGGTTTACGATTACGCCGGAACCGAGGACGCCGCCCAGCGGAAGCTGATTTACGGCTGGTATCTGATGGATTCCGCCGCCTCGCAGGACGGGGGCATGATGGCGTTCGTGCCCATGACGGAAATCGGCACGCGCGCGGAAATCAACGATATCCGCCTCATCCAGGGCGATACCGACCGCACGATCCGCATGCCGTTCACCTGCTTCGACATCGCTGTGCGCGGCAGCACGGTTTACGGCTTTTCGAGCGAGTATGTGATGATTCACGGCCTCGCCGCCGGCCGCGCCGAAACCTACAGGCTGCCTTTCGCGTGCGACGGCCTGATCGGCGTTACGGAGGGGCGTTCGGTGGCGCTGGTTTCGGGCGATTCGGTGTATCTGGTCAGTCTGCCGCGCTGAGCGCGATCGGACGGTCCGAAAGAAGCATAAATTCACATTGTGGATTTTGTGATAGAAGCTTTGAGCGAACAATAAGAGCTAAGGAGCGAATAGGAAATGAACATTGTCGACATCATCATTCTCGCCATTCTGGGTCTCAGCGTTGTATCCGGTATGTACAAGGGCTTTATCACCTCGACGCTCGCCCTGCTGGGCTTCGTGGGCGCCTGGATCGCCAGCCTGGCCGCGTATCAGTACCTGGTGCGCGCCGTCACGGCCAACGAAGGCCTGATGAAGTTCTTCTCGAGCGTGGTCGGCGCCGTCGATCTGTTTAAGACGGCCAGTCTGGCCAACCTGCAGGTGGCCTCCGCCACCGCCGCCGACATCGATCAGGCGGTCGCAGAGGTCAATATTCCCCTGATATCCGGCCTGTTCCGCGAAAACGTTGTGGGCAAGGTGTTCGCCAACGACGGCCTGAGCACAATGAGCGAGTATCTGTCCGAGACGCTCCTGAACACCGCGCTGAACATCGTGTGCTTCATCCTGATGTTCGTCGTGATCTACGCCGCCGTGCTGCTGGTCGTGAACATGCTGAACAACGTGTTCCGCTTCCCGGCGCTGCGCCATCTGGACTGGATCCTGGGCGGCCTGTTCGGCCTGGTGCGCGGCCTGGTCATCGTGATGCTGATCTTCGCCGTGGTGCCCACCATTTCCTCCGCGCTGTCCAGCATGAACATCACGCTGCTGACCGATCTCATCGACGCCTCGCGCATCGGCAGGATCTTCCAGAACAGCAACTTCGTGGCGAACACGCTGCAGTCCATCCTGTCATAATTCAGACGATGGCATCGCGGCCCCCCGGCTGTGCCGGAGGGCCGCTCTTCATTATGACATCCTTTTTTCTCTACCGATTGATAAAATACAGCCCCACCAGGCATATGGCCATGCCGGCGACCTTTCTGGGCGTGAGCGCTTCCTTATAAACCAGCGCTCCCACGATCAACAGCGCGACGGCCAGGAACGAGCTCTGCGCCACAGAGGCCGTGCTCACCTTCCAACCCGCCTTGTAGGCGAAGATGAAGCCCACCTCCAGCCCCACGATCACGATGCCCAGCGCGAAGGGCGCCCAGTTGAGGCTCCGGTACTCCTGCGCGAGGCTGCCGCCCGGCTTTGACAGGAAAAACGCCAGCGCGGAGGCCGCCGCGCCGACCAGGTAGGTGACGGTCAGCGAGGCGAAGGGGTTCATGCTTCCGGGAACGGACTTGGCGCAGATATGATAGACGATGTTTGAAACGACCACGAGGGCGATGGGCCAGATATAGGAAAACATATACCATCCTCCTTGCGGGATAAAAGCGGCTCGAACAGCGCCTGCCGGGCCTTAGAGTGTGTTTCTAAATCCAGGGAGATGCAGTTTCGAGTGGATTTGCCTGCAGTTCAAGGCGCTTTTCCGAAGGCTTAGCGGCGCTAAGTCGAGGGAAAGCAACGCTGAAATGCAGGCAAAGACGCCGAAAATGCGCTTCAGGGATTTTAGAAACACACTCTAGCTCATCCTCTCCTGTCCAGCGCCGCTCGCAGCTCTTCGCCCTGCCAGCGCCGCACCGCCTCGATGGTGTCGGCGTCCCTGGCGACAAGCTGCAAATCGCCCAGCCGCGCGGCGGGGCTGGCGAGCCGGGCGTGGTTGATTGCCGCGATCTTCCGCAGCAGCGCCGTGTCCTCGCGGCCCCAGGGGTAAGCGCAGCGGCAGAAGGGATCGTCGCCGCCCTGCGCGCCGGCCTCGTCGCCGTAAAACAGGCAGGGCATGCCCGGCAAGGCGCACATGAACGCCCACAGCTTCAAAAACCGCCGCCTGCCCAGCGCGTACTGCCGCTGGGTTAGCTTTTTGAAGCGCCGCTTTTCGCCCGGCCTGTCCTCCGGCTCCGCGCCGCTCAGGCGGTTGAGGATGCGCGCCTTGTCGTGGCTGCCAACCAGATTCATCAGCGCGAAGGCGAAAGGCGCGGGGTAATTCTCATACAGCGCGTCCAGCCGCCGCTTGAGGGCGAAGGCGTCCGCGCCGCCCGTCAGGAAGTCGATGAGGCCCTCGCGCAGGGGATAGTTCATCACGCTGTCCAGCGTGTCGCCCGCGCAGTAGCAGCGCAGCTCGCCGTAGGCGATCTTGTTGGAGGCGTCTTCCCACACCTCGCCCAGCACCGCCGCGTCCGGATCGGTCGCCTTGACGCTCTTTCTCAGCGCGCGCAGGAAGGCCATGGGCAGCTCGTCGGCCACGTCCAGCCGCCAGCCGGCCGCGCCGCGCCTGAGCCACCGCTTCACGATGGCGTCTTTGCCCGTCACGATGTATTTCATGTAGCCCGGATCGAGCTCGTTCACGTTCGGCAGCGTCTGGAAGCCCCACCAGCAGTCGTAATCGTCCGGCCAGCGCTTGAAGGTGTACCACGAGGCGTAAGGCGAGGCGGGCGACTGATACGCGCCTACGGTGTCGTAAGTGCCGAAGCGGTTGAAATAGCGGCTGTCGTTGCCGGTGTGCGAGAACACGCCGTCCAGCATCACGCGGATGCCCTTTTCCTTCGCCTTCGCGCACAGCGCCTCGAAATCCGCCTGCGTGCCGAAGGAAGGGTCGATGGTCTCGTAATCGCCGGTGTCGTATTTGTGGTTGGACCGCCCGCGGAAGATGGGGTTGAGATAGAGCACCGTCACGCCCAGATCGCGCAGGTAATCCAGCTTTTCCGCGATGCCGTTCAGGTTGCCGCCGAAGAAATCGTCGGCCGAGTCGTCATATTTGGGGCGGTTCGCGGGCAGCGGGGCGGGCGCGTCGTCCCAGTTTTCATGCAGCCAGCCGTGCGGGGGCTGGTTTTTTTCGCGCGCGAAGAACCGGTCGGGCATAATCTGGTACATGATGCCGTTCTTCATCCATTCCGGCGGGGCGTAGGCGGCGTCGTACACCGTGATCTGGAACGACGGCGGCTCGTGATCGTAGAGCTGCCCTTCGCCGCCCAGGCCGTCCTGCGCGTTGCCGTAACAGCGCGTCCCGTCGCGCGATTCGATGATGAAGTAATACCATAGGAGCCCCGGCGTCTTCGGCAGGGCGAGGGCGTGCTCATATAGGCCCGCCTCCGCCTTCGAGGGCTTCATGGCGTGCTTTTTCTCCGCGTCGTTCCACCACACGCGCAGAAAAACCTTCGCGCCGGCCTCCGCGCGCAGGCGAAGCGTCACTTTTTCGCCCGCGGGGCGCGCGCCGGAGGGGGTTCTGTAAAAGGGGTCTCGGGAATCATGCAGGACGATCATGGCTGTCGTTATCTCCGTTCCTGGAATGATTGGACAAACGGGAGGCTGCCGCTCCGCCGCGCGGCCAAGCCGGGTTACATGAGGTTCATTGCGACCGCGTCGATATGCTGTTTCATTTCTTTCGCAACGTCGTGGATTGTCTTGTTATCCGTTTCAATGACAATGTCATCCGGATAGGGCGGAAGATGAAGCCAGTAGTAATTCGTCTCGCTTTTATCGCCGCGCCTGTCGTGCCGCCGCTTCAGTGTTTCTTCCGAACAAGTGAGCGTAAAGCCGATGGTTTCGTAGTCTCTGGCGGTGATCCCGCTCAATATACTTTCGCGGATTCGGGCGTCCGTCAGCACGACCGATGTGAAAAACACATATTCAAACCCCGAATCCAGATAGTTGGAAAGAACGAAGGACATGCTTTTATCCCCGTTGCGCAGTCTTTTGTCCGCGACGGAAAAGGGGTGAACGCACCAGCACCAGTCGCCGTCCAGATAGGCGCTGTTGTCGTAGCGCTCAAACAGCCGGGTTCCGACCGCCGACTTGCCGACGCAGGGAGACCCGCTGATGAGGATCAGTTTTTTGCGCATTCATCCTTCCTCCTGTTCGGGCGTCCGATCATTTCTTCACGTAAAACCGAAACAGCGGATCGCCGTTTTCCTCCGTGCCGTACTGAACCATCCCGCCTTTTTCCATGACCCGCCGGGACGCGAAGTTTTCTTTATCGCAGCCCCCGTGAACGCTTTGAAGGGAAAAGTCCTCCGCCGCGATGCGCAAAAGCTCCTTCACGCATTGCGTGCCGTAGCCTTTGTTTTGGTATTCTTCGTCCAGCAGAATGAATATCTCCGGCTCGGCGCGGTTTCTGCCGCCGTCCAGGCCGCACCACCCCATGATGGTTTGGGGATCGTCCGCCCCGCAGACAGCGAGGCACAGGTGGCAGACGCAGCCCCTGGCGTTCCTCGCGTTGTTTCGGCGCATATGGGCGATCACGCCTCGCGCCTCCGCTTCGGAAATCGGGCGATGGTCGGAGGGCCATGTGCGGGCCACCTCGGCCAGATCGTCTTCCGTCACAGCGCGGAGAATCAGCTGTTCTGTCCTGTAATCCATGGACGTCCCTCCTGCCGTTTATGGGAAACCTTTCCCCGAATCCGGACTCGCCACCGCAAATAAACCGGGCGCGGCGGAAGCCGTCGCGCCCTCTGTGCTTTAGTCCAGAACCAGCGGCTTGAGGTGCCATATCTTCTCGTTGTATTCCGCGATGGTGCGGTCGCTGGAGAAGATACCGCTCTGCGCGGTGTTGATGATGGCCTTCCTCAGCCACAGGCCGTGGCTCTTCTCATAGTCGTGGCTCAGCAGGTGCTGCGTATGGACGTAGCTGTGCATATCCTTGAGCACAAAGTACGGATCCGCCATGCCGCCGCCGTCGCCGAACAGCAGCGCGTGATACAGCTCCTGGAACATGCGCGGGTTTTCCGGCTCCAACGTGCCGTCGATGAGCTGTTCCAGCACGCGGCGGATCTCCGGGCTGGTCTCATAGATTTCGCTGGAGCGATAGGTGC
>JAFZRB010000282.1 GCA_017620115.1 Clostridia bacterium
CGGGCCATGAACCGCAGATCGGAGGCGCTGAGAACGTCGCCGCGGTGGATTCCCTGACACAGCCTCGTCATATCCTCCGCGGGGGAAAAGAGGCCGGCGTGGCCGCAGAAGGCTTCCCCGTCCGGAGCCATAACGCGGGCCTTCGGGTCATGGACGGTCCCCGCGGCGACGCCCTCCCGCACCAGCCGGCGTTCGCCCTCGATGCGGTGCTCGCGGTCGTGGCTGACGCAGCGCGGCCGGACCGCTTCCGGAACGCGGCACCAGGTGTTCTCCATGCCGAGAGGCCGCAGCAGTTCCCGTTGCACAAGCGTCATCAGGGGCTCGTCCGCCGCGCCTTCAAGGATGTACCGCGCCGCCATGGCGTGTATGTCCGAGTAGGCCTTCACCCCATTGGCGAAAGGACGGCAGGCAAAGAGCATGGCCTCGGCGGTTTTCGGATCCGGCTGCGCGTCGATCCGCTGCGGAGTGCGCAGGGCGATTTCAAAGCCGAGAATCTGGCCGACGGTGACGTCCGTCAGATGGACGAACTGCGGAGCGTACCGCGTCGCCGGCGCGTCCAGATCGAGCCGCCCTGCCGCCCGCAGCCGCAGCGCTGTCAGCCCGGTAAAGAGCTTGGACAGGGAGGCCAGGTCGAAGACGCTGTCCTTCGCGACGGGCTTTCCGTCGGCGGACACGACGCCGCCCATGGCGGAATGAACGGTATCGCGGGTACCGCAGACCACCGACATGCACGCGAGGGAGCGGGACTCCTCCGTGAAGTAACGGACAGCGCGTGAGAGCATGCGTTCAGGCCTCCAATCGCAGCGCGGCGGCTCCGCGCTTATCAGGCAGACACACGTCCCCCTGTCGTCTAAAATCATATCACAGCGCTGGCCGGAATTCAACACATCATGCAGACAGTTTTCATAATATGCAGGCGCTAATCGGGCAGAGCGCCGGCGATTCTCTCTCTGTTCCCCGTGACAATCGCGGCCGGCAGAATCCGAATTCATGACAGGGCTGCATTGACAAGTATGAGAGGATATGCTATTCTTTTGCCATCGTCGGTTTGACAGAGAAAACCGGCCGCAAACCCATATATAGAATGAACAGCGGAGGCATCGCCATGACCGGAAGGAAAGTCGTTCTCATCACCGGCGGCTCGCGGGGCATCGGGCGGGCCTGCGTGGAGGCGTTCGCCCGCGCGGGCTGGGCCGCGCTGTTTTTCTGCCGCGCCCGCGCCGACCTGGCCGCTGAGCTCGCCAGCCGCCTGCGCGGCGAAGGCTGCGATGCCGGTTGGTATCAGTGCGACGTATCGAAGAAGGCGGAAGTCGACGCCGCCGTTTCCGACATACTGCGGCGCTATCACCATATCGACGCGCTCGTGAACAACGCGGCCGTGTCGCAGACCGGGCTGATGACCGATCTCTCCGAGGAGGCGTGGGACGGCATGTTCGCCGTGAATGCGAAAGGCGCGTTCCTGTGCGCGCAGGCGGTGCTGCCCGGCATGATCGGGCGGAAAAGCGGCTCGATCGTCAATATCTCCTCCATGTGGGGACAGACCGGGGCGTCCTGCGAGGTGTGCTATTCCGCCACCAAGGCTGCGCTCATCGGCTTCACAAAAGCGCTCGCGCAGGAAGTCGGGCCCAGCGGCGTGCGGGTGAACTGCGTCGCGCCGGGCGTGATCGACACCGACATGAACGCCGCGCTGGACGAGGCCGCGCTCGCCGCGCTGGCCGACGAGACGCCGCTCGGGCGCATCGGCTCACCCGCCGAGATCGCGCGCGCCGTGCTTTTCCTCGCGGGCGACGAAGCGTCGTTCATCACGGGCCAGGTGCTGGGCGTCAACGGCGGCTTCACGGTGTGACGCCGTCAGGACTGGCAGGGAGGGATATCGGCATGGAACTCTGGGACGCTTACGACGATCAGCGCAAACTCATTCCGGGCGCCGGATTGGTGCGCGGAGAACCCATCCCGAAGGGCATGAATCATCTGGTGATCCACGCCTGGTACATCAACCCAGCGGGCGAGCTGCTCATCCAGCAGCGCGCCTTCGACCGGCCGCTCGCGCCCGGCCTGTGGTTCTGCACCGGCGGCTCCGCGCTGCAGGGCGAGGACACGACAGCCGCCTGCATCCGCGAGACCGAGGAGGAAATGGGCTTCACACCGGACATGACGAAGGCCCTGCTGCCCATTTCTTTCAAGAGGGTGGATGCCTTTATCGACGTATACATGATTCCCGCCGACCTGCCCGTGTCGGCGCTGCATCTGCAAAAGAGCGAAGTGGCCGACGCGAAATGGGCTGCGGTCGATGAAATCAATCGGATGCTCGCCGACGGAAGATTCTGGCACGCGCGCTATCACGAGATGCTGATGCAGTTTGTGCACGAGCAGTACGGGGTATAATGGCGGCGCGGGCAATGGCTTTAACGCCACGGCCCGCGCCGTTTCTATGCGGTTTATGTGCTCAGTCCAGCGCGTACCGCCCGTTCGCTTCGCCGTGCCGATGGATCCACTCGCCGTTGGTAAAATCCGGAACGGGCACAGGCAGGCTGCCCATGGCGATGGACTGCTCGCTCAGCGCGGTGATGACCATCCAGCTGGCGGTGTCGTACACGTCGATGGGCGGAGTCGTGCCGTTCTGCACGCTCTCGATGAAACCGCGCAGCACCAGATAGTCCATGCCGCCGTGGCCGCCGCGCAGGCCGAATTCCTCGTACTCCTTCCAGAGCGGATGCTCGTATTCGGCCATGTATTTCTCATCGCTCTCCCAGCGATGCGTCCAGTAGCTTGGATCCACGGGGCTGCGGCCGTCGATGTAGATGGAGCGGTTGTCCTCCATCCAGATGCCCTTCGTGCCCTGAACGCGGCCGCCGCGCGAATAAGGCCGGGGCAGCGTGCAGTCGTGCGTGAGCAGGATGGTCTCGCCGTTGGCGCACTTGATCATGGTGGTCACCACGTCGCCCTCGTTCACCTGATGGGCCGTCACCTCATCGTCCGGGCGGTTCTGCTTCAGCCAGGCCCTGAGGCCGGCGCTCTTGGAGGCCATACTCACCAGCGAGACCATGCGGTTGCCGCGGTTGATGTTCAGGTATTTGGCGATCGGGCCCAGCTCATGGGTGGGATACAGTTCGCCGTTGCGGTGCAGGAAGTTGTCCTGCCGGTAGTGCCGCTTCACATCGCCCCAGCCGATCTCGTCGCGCAGGTCGTGCTCATAGCCGCCCTGGCAGTGCACCAGCTCGCCGAACACGCCCTGGCGGATCATATTCAGAAGCGCCATCTCGCAGCGGTCATAGCAGCAGTTTTCCAGGATCATGCAGGATTTCCCCGTCTCCTCGCTGGTGCGCACCAGCTTCCAGCATTCCTCAACGGACGCTGCGCCGCCCACCTCCATGGCCGCGTGCTTGCCAGCGCGCATGGCGGCCAGGGCGATGGTGATGTGCGTCGTCCAGCTGGTCATGATCACGACCGCGTCGATATCCTCCCGCGCGACGGCGCGGCGGTAGTCCGTCTCGCCGTCCGGGCGGAAGCCCTGCGCTTTTTCGGCGATATCCTGCGCCCGCGCCACGCGATCCTCGTAAACGTCGCATACCACGCGCGCCTTCACGTCCGGCATATCAAGGAGCGTCTGCATCTGTCCCACGCCGCGGCCGCCCAGGCCGATGATCGCCAGATTGACCGTGCGTCCCGCTTCTCCCATCTTCATGTTGAGCACCCTCCATTTCGTATTTCGCGAAAGCGCGCCTTTGAGCGGCGGCTCATTCACCTTTCTGCTTCATTTTAGCCCATATGCCGCCCGATTGCAAGCCGAATCTTCCGAAAAAGCGTTTTCCCCGGTCTGTTTAACAGAGATTGAATAATTATTTATTGGAACCAACTCGAAATCGGGCCAAAACGCCGGTATAATAGGATAAACATACAGTGTTCACCATGACAACCGGTATTTCAGGAAAGGCGGGTTTTTACTCCATGAGCGATATTCAGACCATCTTCAACCTCATCGAGCAGGAAAAAGCGCGGCAGTCCCGGACCATCGAGCTGATCGCATCCGAAAACTTCGTCAGCGAAAACGTGCTGAAAGCCGCCGGCTCCTGCCTTACCAACAAATACGCCGAGGGCTATCCTGGCAAGCGCTACTACGGCGGCTGCCACATCGTGGATCAGATCGAAAGCCTGTGCCGCGAGCAGTGGAAGCAGGTGTTCCACACCGACTATCACGTCAACGTTCAGCCCCACAGCGGCAGCCAGGCCAACGGAGCGGCGTACGCGGCCGTACTGAAGCCCGGCGACACCATCCTCTCCATGAGCCTGGACAACGGCGCGCATCTCACCCACGGTTCGCCCGTCAACTTCTCCGGCAAGCTCTATAACGTCGTGTTCTACAACACCGACGACAACGGCTATATCAGCATGGACGACGTGCGCGCAAAGGCGCTGGAATGCCATCCCCAGCTGATCCTGGCCGGCGCGAGCGCCTATCCGCGCGTCATCGACTTCGCCGCCTTCCGCCGCATCGCGGACGAGGTCGGCTCGCTGCTGATGGTCGATATCGCGCACATCGCGGGCCTGGTGGCGGCGGGCTGCCATCCTTCGCCGTTCGAGGCGGGCTGCGACATCATCACCACCACCACCCACAAGACCCTGCGCGGCCCGCGCGGCGGCCTGATCTTCTGCAAACCCGAACTGGGCAAGAAGATCGACAGCGCCGTGTTCCCCGGCAACCAGGGCGGCCCGCTGGAGCATATCATCGCTGCGAAGGCCGTCGCCGCCGTCGAGGACTGCGCCCCCTCCTTCACGGAGTACATTCGAAACGTGGTCGCCAACTGCAGGGCCATGGCGAACGAGTTCGTGAACCTGGGCTACGACCTCGTGACCGGCGGCACTGACAACCACCTCTTCCTCGTGGATCTGACGCGCCAGAACGTGACCGGCAAGGCGCTGCAGAACGCACTGGACGAGTGCGACATCACGCTGAACAAGAACTGCGTTCCGAACGAGCAGCGCTCCCCTATGGTCACCTCCGGCGTGCGCGTGGGCACCGCCGCCATGACCACCCGCGGCATGAGCGCGGAAGGCTTCATCGAAACCGCCCGTGTGATCGACAGGGTCGTGAAGGCACTGCAGAACGACGGCTTCAACGAAGCGTTCATCGCCTCCACGAAGGCCGATGTCGCAAAGATCATCGCGGGCATCGCCTGACGGTGACGGACGAAGAGCAGACAGCCGCGCATCCCGCGGACAGGGCGGGGCGCGGCTGCTTTCATACAGATGTTAATATTTTCGATGTATCTTGACCATACCGCAAATCTGGTATATAATATCTGTCGTTGTCCGAACGCGATCCATTAGCTCAGTCGGTAGAGCACCTGACTTTTAATCAGGGTGTCCCGGGTTCGAGTCCCGGATGGGTCATCCTCAAAGCCCCGAAATCACAGCGATTTCAGGGCTTTTTCTGTTATCGCTCCGGTAACCTCGCCCACCGTCTGCGCGTCGCCGGCGACGAGCGCGCGCCACATCGCCTCCTCGGGGATGAACGCCTGCCCGTTCCCGTCCACGCGCAGGAACAGGTGCACCTGCCGCGGGCGCAGCGCGGACATGGCCGCGCGCAGGTCCGTCTCGGGCGTGACCGCCAGCAGGCGCACGGGCATGACCTGCTCGCGGGCTAATTCCTCGCGGCGATCCATCAGGCTGGCGATGGACGCTGCCCCGGCGTTCATCAGCTCCGCCGGCGCGGCAAGCAGCATGAACAGCGCCGCGGCCACCGGCGCGAGGTTCAACTGTCCGCGCGTCAGCCCGAACGCCGCCCGGGCGAGCAGCGCGCACGCCGCCGCAATGCCCAGCCTCACGCCCACGCGCACCGCAGCGGCGGGCGTCATGCGCCGTCCGAGCAGCCCGCACAGCACGCGCCCGCCGTCCAGCGGAAGCGCGGGCAGGAGGTTGAACAGGCACAGCGTGAGGTTCAGCCTCGCCGCGAGCGAAGCTCCGCTACGCCACGGCCCGTCCGGCAGCGCCGCGCAGCACAGCGCGATCATCAGGTTGACGAGCGGCCCGGCCAGCGCCACGCCCGCGAGTTGGCCGGGCCGCATCTTCCACACGTTGTCCAGCCGCGCCGCCCCGCCGACTGGCATCAGCTCCATTTCGATCACCCGCACGCGCAGCAGCCGCGCCGCGCCCACGTGCCCCAGCTCGTGCAGCAGCGCCGACGCGCCCAGAACCGCCAGTTCCCGCCCGTTGCCCAGCAGCGCGGCCAGCGCGATCATCGGCAGCGCCAGCGGATTGAGCTTCACGGGCACGCCGCCGATCCGTCCGACGCGCATGTTATTTGAACCGCCCGTTTGGGTCGGCGGGCTGTCCGTCCTCGCGCAGCTCGAAATACAGCCGGGCGTCCGGCTCCTCTGCGGCGAAACCGATCACGTCGCCCGCCTCGACCGGCTGTCCCGTTTGGACGCGAACCGAGGCCAGATAGCCGTAGACCGTCTCCATGCCGCCGTCGTGTTCGATCAGCGCGACCCAGTCGCCGCCCATGCCCTGCGCCGCCGCCGTCACGCGGCCGCCCGCCGAGGCGACCACCGGCGCGCCGGGCTCCGCGGCGTACTCCAGCCAGGGCTGTTCCGCCGAAAAGCCGTGCGTCAGCGAGCCGCTGACCGGCGTCAGCAGGTCGGCCTTTTCCGCGAGGTTCAGAAACACCAGCGCCGTTTCCGGCACCAGCGCGCGCACGAAGCTCAGCCGGCCTATGGACTCGTCCCAGTCCACGCGCATTGTCATGACCTGCCGGATGCCGCTGATGGCCGTGTCGCTCCAGGGCTGATCGATGTTGCGCACCGCCAGCACGCACAGGAACACCGCCCCGGCGATGGCCGTGTTGCGGATCAGCTTTTCGCCCACGGTGAGCGCCAGCTTCGGCCTGCCCCGCCTCGCCGGGCGCTTTCCCCGCGCGCCGGGCTTCTCTCCCCCTTGCTTTTGAGGAACCGCCGGCTCGGGCTGCGCGGCGCGGACGCGCGTGTGAATCTTTAAACGGCTGTTTTCACCTTGCATAGCACAACCTCCATTTCGTCCGATGGAGTTTATGCGGCGGAATGCCCGTAGATGCCGACCGCCCGTGCCATAAAAAAACAGGACTGCCGCAGCCCTGCCTTCCAATTCTATTTGATTTCCTGCTCCAGCTCGTCGAACAGCGCAGTGTTGAAGAACTCGCCCAGCGTCATATCCAGCCCATCGCACAGTTTTTTGATGACGTTGATGCTCAATTCCATTCGCCGTTCATCCAGCATGCTGTATACCGTCGAGGGCGTCACGTCGGAAAGATTCGCCAGTTCGTTCGGCTTCATTTCCCGCTCTTTCATGATTTCCTGAAAGCGCGCTACCACCGCCTGCTTCACGTTCAATTCATATCACCTTGTCAAGATGATATAAAACATTACGCGACAGCGTATACGCACCTGCGTATTTCAACGGATAAAATAAAAGCTCACTTTATGCGCTGAGCTGTTAATGAGTGTTCCTTTTCATTCAATGAATTCAAAAGCTCCAATACGATCCGTTTATCCCGCTCGTTCAGCTTTCCCCATTCTGCAAGCAGTTGTTTCTGTTCCGGAGTGAGGCCCATGCTGTTATCGACGTCGAAAAACTGCGGCAGCGTCAGCCCCATGCCCCGGCAGAGGCATTCCAGCGTGGCGATGGAGGGTTCGGTGTTGCGCTTGAACATGTTCCGCACGGTAGACCATGGAATGTCCGCTTCCTTCGCCACCCGGTAGATCGTCCAGCCGCGCTCGTCCATGAGCTGCTGCAATCTGGCCTTCACGTCCATAAAATCACCCCCTGCAAATATAATATCTGCAAAATGGGTTTGAGAAAATCGTCCAGATGGACTAGACAATATAGGCTTATTGTGCTATATTTGTCATGCCAAGTGGATAGCAAATGTGGTGAGGGGGTGATGAGTATGAATATTCATTAGCACAGAAAATCGGCTTAAGTGTCATAAGCTTTTTTTACGGGAAGGAGCTAACTCAGATGTATAATAATGTTGGTAAGATTATCAAGATGGTCGCAAAAGTTATTTGTTGGATTGGGATTATTATTACAACTATATACGGAGCTGCTTTAATTGTTGCTGAGATAAATACTACTCTTGGCTGTATCTGGATCATTGTTGGATCTTTTGCATCTTGGCTAGGAAGCTTACTCATGTATGCTTTTGGTCAAATAGTTGATAATATAGATATCTGTGTAAAAACATTGACATTATTGGGCACAATCGAATCGCCTTTTGACAATTCGCAAATCAACCAATGGACTTGTTCCAAATGCGGTGGAAAAAATGACAGTGAAGCATCTTTTTGCATTTTCTGTGGCGAACATAAATGAACATCTACATATACTTCTTCAACAACTGAAGAGACCTCCCGCTCCCGGAAGGTCTCTTTTCATATGATAATCAGCGCTTGAATTACTTCTTCTGCGCCTCTTCCACCGCC
>JAFZRB010000283.1 GCA_017620115.1 Clostridia bacterium
AGCCGCGCCTGATAGGCGTCGAACAGGCCGTCCGCGGGCGCGCCTTCGCATTTTTTGCGGGAAATGGCCTGCAGGACGTCCTTTGGCGGCTGCTCCGGCGCGATTTCGGCGGCGATTTCCAGCGCCTGCGCGGGATCGAGCAGCGGTTTCTTTTCGATCATGCCCAGGCAGACGCCGTGGAAGGTGCCCACGCGAAGCCCCTTCACGGCCTTGCGGCCCAGCTGTTCCTCCAGCCGCTTCCTGAGCTCGCGCGCCGCCTGATTGGTGAACGTCACGGCGGTGATATCGGCGGCCGGAACGCCCGTTTCCAGAAGATGCGCGATGCGGGCGGTGAGCGTCTTCGTCTTGCCGGTGCCCGGCCCGGCCACCACGGCCACGCGCCTGAGGCTGGTGCCGACGCACGCTTCCTGCTCCGGATTGAGCGCGCCGGCGGCAGGGACAATCGCCTCCGGCGCGGCCGCGGGACGCGGCGCGGGCGCGAATGCCGGCGCGGCCGGTTCGGCGGCCTGCGGCAGGAGGAAGGTGGTCTGCCCCTGAAACACGGCCAGCTCGCCCGGCGCGAACAGCGATATGACGCCGTACTCCCCGTCGTAGCCCGCGCTGCAGATGACCTGCCCGGCGCGCAGACGGCGGAGTCCCTCGCCCACGGCGGCCCCGGCGATGGACGCGGCCGCCTCGGGATCCAGCTCGCGCAGGATGCGGAACTCGCTGCCCGCCGTCTTCAGCATCTCGGAATACAGGGCCTGCGCCTTCCTGCTCTCGGACGAAACGCCCAGGCAGTTTCCCAGCAGCTCGGGAAGGGGCATGAGGCTTTCAAAGGGCGTTTTTGGGCCGTCTTCCGCGCGATCCGCCAGCGTTTCCACGCGGTTGAGCACGCCCACCGTCACTTTGCGCCCGCACACAGGGCAGCGGCCGTCCAGCCGCCGGGTTTCTTCGGGGGTGAGGCGGCAGCGGCAGGCGCGGTGGCCGTCCAGATGATATTTGCCTTCCTCGGGGAAGAATTCGATCGTGCCCAGCAGCCCTTCGCCGGTCTCTATGGCGCGTTTGAGCGCGGGATACGACGGCGTTCCCTCCAGCATGTTGGCCTCGCGGCCCAGCTTCGCGGGGGAATGCGCGTCCGAATTGGACACGAGATGATAGCCGTCCAGCATGGAGAGCCGCCGGTTCATGGGCGGGTCGGACGACAGGCCGGTTTCCAGCGCGTGAATGAAGGGCGACAGGTCGCCGTAGCAGTCCTCCAGCCGCTCGAAGCCGGAGAACGCGCCGAACACGGAGAAATGAGGCGTCCAGATGTGCGCGGGAATGAAAATGCAGTCCGGGCAGGCTTCCAGCGCGATCTCCAGCAGGTCGCGGCTGTCCAGTCCCAGTATGGGCCGCCCGTCGGAGCGGATATTGCCCACCGCCGCCAGACGCTCCGCCAGACGCTGCGCCGCGTCCAGCGAGGGCAGCAGGATAACGTGGTGCACCTTGCGCGTTCGGCCGTCCTTCTTGTAGATGGTGCTGATCTCGCCGCTGATCACGAACTGAGGCCGCGGCGGTTCGCCTGCCGTGTCGTCCGGCAGCGCGAGCGCGTCTTTCAGCCGGTAGAGGCCCTCGCCCGCCGGCTCCAGCTGGTCGGCCATTTCGGCGCGCCAGGCGGGATGGGTGAAGTCGCCCGTGCCCACGAGCGCGATGCCTTTCCGGCGCGCCCAGAGATCGAGGTGGGGCAGGTCGCCGTCGCGGCTGGTGGCGCGGGAATAGCGGGAGTGGATGTGAAGGTCGGCAAAATACATATTCGATCACCTGCGCGCTGTGTGATGGGTGAAACGCGCCGCCCGCCGTCTGCCCGGCGGCGCGGCTTCCGTCAGGTCAGTCCGGCCACCGGCCTCGGGGCGAGCAGGCGCAGCGTCTTTTCCGCGCGGCGCACGGTGAGCGGCTGATCCAGCGCGCCCAGCGCAATGCCGTCGGCGTACACGCAGGCGTCGTCGACGTCCGGGCGCGCGGCGGAGAGCGTGACGGAGGCGCTGTCGCTGAACACGCGGGCGCGCTGCTGCGAGGCGTGCGCGCAGATGGGCGTGAGCGCAAAGCAGCCGGCGTCCGGCATGAGGATAGGCCCGCCCGCGGAGAGGTTGTAGGCGGTCGAGCCGGTGGGCGTGGCGATGATCACGCCGTCGCCGCGCAGCTTCATCGCGGGCGCGCCGGTGAGCTCGGCCGTCAGTTCCACCGTCGTGCCGAAGCTGCGCTTGGCGATGACCACGTCGTTGAGGGCCAGGCGTTCGCGCCCGCCGAATTCAAAGGCGAGCAGCGTACGCGGCGATATGGGCCAGCGCGCCAGCCGCTCGGCGGAGAGGGTTTCCACGTCCGCCAGATCGAGCGCGCACAGATAGCCCAGCCGTCCGCCGTTGATGCCCAGCAGGGGCCTGTCGGCCGCCAGCGCGGCCTGAGCCGCCCGCAGCACCGCGCCGTCGCCGCCGATGGAGACAATGAAATCGCTTTCCCGGGGCGAGAAGGCGGCGTGCGCCGCGTCGCCGAAGACGACCCGGCTGTCGTCCGCGGCCAGCGCGCACTGCGCCTTTAGGCCACGCTCGAGCGCCTGAATGGAACGGCGCGCGGCGTCGATCTGCCGCGGCGTGCTCTGATTGGGACAGACGAACAGTTTCATATGGCAATCATCCCCGTCTCTGTTATCATGTTCTATCATATATTTGCGCGCCCTGTTTGTCAACAGAAGAATTGGAGCCGGCGCGATTCGCTTTTTTTGCGCGGCGCGCCGCGCGGGGCTTGCCATGAGGGGTCGGGATGGCGTATAATCAGTACGAGGTGACAGGCGTGGCAGATACCAAGAAAAAAACAGTCAAGCTCAATTCGGACACGGGCTTTCTGAAGCTGATCGCCATTGTGACGATGACCATCGACCATCTGGGCGCGGTGGTGTTTCCGCAGTATACCGTCATGCGCGTCATCGGGCGCATCGCCTTTCCGATCTTCGCCTACTGCGTGGCGGCGGGCTGCGTCTACACGAAGAATATCGGCAAATACGCGCTGCGCATGCTGCTGATGGCCGTGCTCGTTCAGCCGCTGTATGTGACGGCCATGAATCACCTGGCCAAAGGCGCCTTCGACTGGGCGCACAACTACTATCGCCTGGATCTGATCTTCCAGCATTATTACCTCACGTCGCATCACGTGATCCACTTCACGCTGTTTTTCGGCATACTGCTCATCTGGGCGCTGCGCGATAAAAAGTATATCGCCGCGGCCGCCGTGCTCGCTGCGTGCTGGTATCTGCAGAACTGGCTGGATTACGGCATGTACGGCATCTATCTGATTCTGATTTTCTGGGCGCTGATCGACCGGCCGCTTTCAGCGCTGGTATGGTCCGCGGCCTATATGGCGTGGTACGGCCTGCCCACGCTGCGCACGCAGCTGTGGCCGGTGGAAAATGTGCGCGTATACGTTCAGCTCTACGCGCTCATGGCGCTGCCGCTCATACTGATTCCCATGAACACGAAGATCAAAGTGAACAAATGGGTGTTCTATCTGTTCTATCCGGCGCATCTGGCGGGAATTTATTTCCTCACCATGCTGAAATAGGAGGGGATGAACAGCGTGAACGGCAAATATCCGACGCGGGAAGAGGCCGAAAGGCTGGTGCGGGAGGCGGAGGCCATTTATCCGGGGCCGTGGGGCGACCACTGCCGAGTGGTTGCCCGCTGCGCCGAGGCCATCGCCGCGGCGTGCGGCATGGACGCGGATAAGGCTTATGTTCTGGGCCTTTTGCACGACATCGGCCGCCGCTTCGGCCATGGGCATATGGCGCACGTGTACGATGGGTATACGTACATGCGGGAACTGGGCTACGACGGCGCGGCGCGCATCTGCCTGACGCACTCGTTCAACATGAAGAGGTTTGATGAGTATATCGGCGATGTGGATATTCCCGAGGGAAAGCAGGCGGTCATCCGGGAGGCGCTGGCGGCCTGCGAATTCGACGACTACGACCGGCTGATCCAGCTGTGCGACGGCATCGGCACGGCGAATGGCCCGGTTTCGCTCGCGGAGCGCATGGGCGACGTGAAGCGCCGCTACGGGCGTTATCCGCAGGACAAATGGGACAGGAACTTTGAAATCAAGCGGTATTTCGAGCAAAAGGCGGGCGGGACGCTGGAATCGCTGCTTGCCGAGGCATTCAGATAACGAAAAGCACGGAAGGGATGTGTTTTCCCCATGATGAATCGCGCACTGTTCAACATGCCGCCGCTTTCCAGAAACAGCATGGCGGCGCTTCCGCTGGGAGCGGTGAAGCCGGAGAGCTGGCTGAAAAAGCAGCTGGAGACCGCGGCGAACGGGCTGTCGGGCAGACTGTATGAGTTCTGGCCGGACGTGAAGGACAGCGCCTGGCGCGGCCGCGGAGGCGACGGCTGGGAGCGCGCGCCGTATTACCTCGACGGCCTGGTTCCCCTGGCGTGGCTGCTGGACGACGAGAAGCTCAAATCGGTGTGCATGGAGTATATCGAGTGGACCCTGAAAAGCCAGCGCGAGGACGGCTTTTTCGGCCCGGAGGGCAACGACGACTGGTGGCCGCGCATGATTATGCTCAAGGCGCTCATCCAGTATTTCACCGCCACGGTGGACAGGCGGGTGCCGGAGTTCATGTTCAACTACTTCAAATACCAGTATAAGACCATCGACAAAAAGCCGCTGCGCGAGTGGGCGGTGGCCCGCGGCGCGGAAAACATCGAGGCGGTGGTGTGGCTCTACAACCTTACCGGCGGGAAGCACAAATTCCTGCTGGAGCTCATGCGCAAGCTGAAGGAGCAGACGCTGGACTGGACGGGCCATTTCTCCGCCTTCCCCCACACGCAGTCCATGCAGCGCCTCATCCCGTGGGAGGAGATGAAGACGGGCCGTGCCGACGAGAACGCGAAGGGCGAGCAGCTCGCGGGGCTGGATCGGCCCTATTACGCCACGCAGTATCACCTCTCGCACGTCGTGAACGTGGCCATGGGGCTGAAGGCGCCCGGCGTCGTCAGCCAGTTCAAGAGCGGCGCGAAGGAGCGCGGGGCGTTCGCCACGGGCTGGCAGAAGCTGATGAAGCATCACGGCGTGGCCTACGGCATGTTCACCGGCGACGAGCACCTGAGCGGCAGCAGCCCCACGCAGGGCACGGAGACCTGCGCCGTGGTCGAGCTGATGCACACGCTGGAAACGCTGCTCACCTGCGGCATCCCGGAGGACGGACTGGGCGACATCCTTGAAAAATTGGCCTTCAACGCGCTGCCGGCTTCGCAGTCGGCCGACATGCTGCTGCACCAGTACGACCAGCAGGCCAACCAGGTGAAGTGCTCGAAGGAGAAACGCGGCTGGTATAACAACAACGACGACTCCAACCTGTTCGGCCTGGAGCCGAACTTCGGCTGCTGCACCGCCAACCTGCACCAGGGCTGGCCGAAATACGCCGCGAGCCTGTGGTACGCCACGCCGGACGAGGGCTTCGCCTGCGTAAGCTACGCGCCCTGCACCGTACGCTTCCGCTCGGGCGACACGCCGGTGAAGCTGCGCGTGGAGACGGCTTATCCCTTCGGCGAGAAGGTGCTCATCCACGTGGACGCCGCGGAGCCGAAGGCCTTCCCCGTCTGCCTGCGCATTCCCCAGTGGGCCGACGGGGCCACGCTGCGCGTGAACGGCGGCGAGGATATGGAGCCCATCCCCGGCCAGTACAGCGTGATCGAGGGCGAGTGGCAGAAGGGCGACGCGATCGAGCTGATCCTGCCCATGAAACCACGCCTGACCCGCTGGAGCCGCCGCTCCGCCGCCGTGGAGCTGGGGCCGCTGCTGATGGCTTTCCGGCCGGAGGAGACATGGACCGTCGTGAAGGAGCATCCCGTCGCGCCGGATTATGCAGTGACGACCGGGGATAAGTGGAACTGGGCGCTCGTCGAGGGCGGCGGGATGACAGCCTCGTTGACGGGCCGTGAAGGCGCGTTCGGCAGCGAGAGCGGCGCGCGCGTGACAGTCGAGGCCGTGGAGGCAAAGGGTTGGGGTATGAAGGGCGGCAGCTGCGCGCCCACGCCCATCGACCTCACGGCGAAGCGCTGCGATGTCGTGAATATCGAGCTCGTGCCCTATGGCGACACGGGGCTGAGGATATCCCAGTTCCCGATGGCCGGGCTCGTAGAATGAACGCAACAATATGAATATTAAGAGGAGTGAACGTCATGCCAATCGTCGATATGCCGCTCAAGGAGTTGTATGAGTTTCAGGGCCTGAACGAGTGTCCCGCCGATTTGGACGCATACTGGGATCGCGCCATCGCCGAAATGGAGGCGCTGGGCACGGGCTGCGAGCTGGCGCCGGCGCAGTTCCAGACGGACGGCGCGGAGTGCTTTGAGATGTATTTCACCGGCGTGGGCGGCGCGCGCATACACTGCCGCATGGCCCGACCGGTAAAACGCGCTAAACGCGCGAAACTGCCCGCCATGTGCCTCTACCACGGCTATTCCGGCGATTGCGGCTCGTTCAGCGGGCTGCTGAGATGGGTGGCGGCGGGCTACGTCGCCGCCTCGATGGACTGCCGCGGACAGGGCGGCTCCTCCGAGGACAGTATCCCCGTGAAGGGCAATACGCTGCACGGCCACATCATTCGCGGCCTGGACGATCCCGACCCGGACAAGCTGTATTTCCGCAACGTGTTTCTGGACGCCGCCCAGATGGCGCGCATCGTGATGAGCTGGGACGAGGTGGACGGGACGCGCGTCGGCGCGACCGGCGGCTCGCAGGGCGGCGGCCTCACGCTGGCCTGCGCCGCGCTGACGCCCGCGTTGAACCGCGCCGCGCCCATGGTGCCATTCCTGTGCGACTATCGACGCGTGTGGGAGATGGATCTGGATGTGGCGGCCTACGCGGAGCTGCGCGAGTTCTTCCGCCATTCCGATCCGCGCCATGAACGCGAGGCGGAAATTTTCACGAAGCTGGGCTACATCGATAACCAGCATCTGGCGCACCGCATCCGCGCCGAGGTGAAGATGTTCACCGGCCTGATGGATACCATCTGCCCGCCTTCGACCCAATTCGCGGCGTATAACAAGATTACCTCGAAAAAGAGCGCGGTGGTCTATCCGGATTTCGGTCACGAGGGACTGCCGGATTCCGACGACATCTGCATGCAGTTCATGGACGAGATGAAAAAGTAAGGGAACGACGCGTCGGGCGGGAGGCCGGAGAGACCGGTTTCCCGCCTTTTTTCTGTATGCCGAAATCGGTGAAACATGCCAAGCACACAAACACTTAACAAACGCGAACACTGCAAAAAGCGAAGCATATAATGTAAGAATAGAGAAGAAGACTTCCGAAAAAAAGTATTGACAAAGGGAAGGGAGAGGCGTATAATACTTAATGCTGTCGCGGGGAACGGCCTCCATGAGGCGCAGACGAAGCGGCGGCGCGATCCTTGAAAACGATATAGAGAAGAAGAGCAAGCGCAAGGAAAG
>JAFZRB010000037.1 GCA_017620115.1 Clostridia bacterium
GCGGTCTTCTGCATGACGCCGAAAAAGAGCTGAGCAGCGCCGATCTCAAATGAATCGACAAAAAAGCGGCAGGCGGAAACTCATTCCGTCTGCCTTTTTTGCGTCCTCTCGGAGATCCTGCGCCGACTGCCGGCAGCGACTGTATTGCAGATTGACGATCGTCATGCGTTCGTTCAACGTGGAGATACGCATTCCCGTGAGTTTATCTGATAATATTGTTCAGCCACCGGGCCGAGCGGCGCATGAACAGAAGCTGGTCGCCCGCGTTGTAGTGCTCGATGGCGTAAACGCCGTTATAGCCGCGTTCATAGAGCCGGCGCACGATCTCCGCCATGGGCAGCTCGCCGCTGCCCACAGGCGCGGGATAGAGCTGTTTGCCGGTGAGCGCGGTTTTGCCCTTTTCGCCGCGGAGAGGCGCGTAAGCGATGTCCTTCATGTGTACGTGAGCGATGCGCTTCTCCAGCAGGTCGTAAGCCTTGAGCACGTCCTCGCCGAAGAACAGGAAATTGCCCGTGTCGAAGCAGCAGCCCAGTCCCGGCACCTGGCGGAGCATCCAGTTCAGCTCTTCCATCCGTCCATAGGGCGCGTCTTCGCTGTCGAAATCCTCCATCACCACGCTCACGCCCTGCTCCGCCGCCCGTCCGACCAGCGCGTTCAGGCCCTCCGCCAGCTTTTCGCGCAGCGCCGCCCAGTCGTCGCCGGGCCGCATGAACCCCGGAACGGCCATGATGTGAGCCGCCTTCAGCCGAACCGCCGTCTCAATCGCGCTTTCGATCAGCCCGGATTGATCCTGACGCCCGAAATCGAAGAAGGTGTTCAGGCCGCCGACCTGAAGCCCGGCGCTCTCCAGCAGTTTTCTGAGCTCCGCTTCATGGCCCGCCGCGCTCGCGTAATCGGCCTCGACATAATCAATGCCGGAGCTCCTGGCTTCCTTTGCGGCCGACGCAAGCGCGCATCCCCGTTGCGAAGCAAGCTCGTTCAAATGAGCCAGAAATATCGAAACCTTCATAGGAAAACGAACTCCTTCGTTTCATTCTGATGAATCGCGTGTCAAATGATGCTGACGCCGCGAATGACGCCATAGCCTGTGCCGCCGCGCGGCGTTGTGCGCGGATAGTCCTCGTTGACTGTGAGGCGACGCGCCTTGATGAGCAGCGCTTCGTCCTCGCAGGGGCCGTCCGCAAAGCGAATATGGCTGAACGACACGTTTTCCGCCGTGCAAACGAGATCGGGCTCGAACAGTTCAGCCCACTTCGCCGGATCCTCGAAGCCCTGCTTCCATGTCGACGATTTGGGACCTACCGACACCAGCGCTTCGCCGCGCGATGCGTATACAGCGCTTGAAAAGCCCAGCGTAACGTCGCAAATCGCAAGATTCCGACAGTCCGCGCCCACCTCAAACAGCCCCTGCGGGCGAACCTCGCCGAAGCCGCTCTCTACGACGCCGTCCAGCCGCACGCGTTCGAAGCGCACGTCGGCGATCTGACCGGGAATATCCGAGCGATCCGGCACGGCGCGCGTGGCGTTATGGCAGTTGGGCTGCTGATACAGCTTGAATGTGTAAATGCCCTCTATGTCGCTGAACGAGCAGCGTTCGACGGGACAGGCGACCTGTTCGCCGTCCGGATAGGTCTTGCGGCCGGGTAGCAGGCGAATTTCGCCCCCGGCGCAGCGCACGTCGCGCGCCGCGATATCCCGTATCGGTCCGAATGACACCGCGGAGGTCTCCCAGTCCCAGGCGTTGAGCGCCAGGATATCGTCGCCGCACTGGCCATGAATATGCTCAACCACGCCCCGCTCCGAAGGCCCGTTGACGTGCAAACCGTCCTTTTTCTGATCCTCAAAGGCGATATCCCGAACGGTGAAATCATTGCACCCGGCCAGCAGCACGCCGTATTCTTCGCAGCGGCGGATGGTGGCGCCGCGCACCGTGACCCGGTCCGCACCCGCGAAGAAAATCACGCCCACCAGCAGGCGTCCGGCGAGGAAACGGCGCAGCGTGGGGTCGTCATCGTCGGGCGCGCCATCGCGCAGCGCGTCCTCCCACACGCCGCCTTCGACGAGTATGTCGCTGTCCCTCGGGCCGGTCATCGGGCCCACGCAGCCGTCCAGCAGATGCGCGTTGCGCACCATACAGCCGCCGCAGCCCGGCTTCATGCGCATCACCGTTTCCGGATGGACGCTCAGCGCCATGCCGGACTGAAGCGCGATCGGCCTGGCCAGCCGCACCGGCTCCGCCAGGCGGGGAATGCGCACCGCTCCGTGCGCCGCGAGCGCTGAAGCGATAACCGCTTCCGCGTCGGCGCCGTCCGAGAACGTGTTTTCAGGAATCACATAATACGCGGCACGCGCAGTGTCAGCCTGTGCATCCATATCATACAGCCCCTTTCTCTCATTATCTGTATTATATCGGCCGCCCGTCATCCTGTCAACTCCCTGCGCGCGCATTCCCCGCATAAGCCGGGAGCTGCGTCGGCATTTTCCCATTGCCCGCCATGCCGTTTTATGTTATAATCATATCGTGAAACGGCCGTTTTCATACCAGCCCGACAGAATTAACACCAGCATTTCACCAAAAGGGAGGAACATACCATGCTTATCATCCGCGGCGGTCTCATCCACAATGCCATCAATCCTGAACCGTTTATCGGCGACATACTCGTCGACGGCGGCAAAATCGTCAAAATCGCCCCGGCCATCGACGCGCCGGACGCCGAGGTATACGACGCTTCGGATCGCGATGTTTACCCCGGCTTCATCGAGGCGCACGGCCACATCGGCCTGGACGGCTACGGCATCGGCTTTGAAGGACAGGACTACAACGAATACGGCGACGTCGTGACCCCCCAGCTGCGCGCCATCGACGGCATTGAGCCGCGCGACCGCGCGCTGGCTGAAGCCCGCGACGCCGGCGTCACCACGCTGTGCGTAGGGCCGGGCAGTTCAAACGTGCTGGGCGGCACCTTCGCGGCCATCAAGCCGGTGGGCGTGCGCGTGGAACAGATGGTCGTGAAGGCCGAAGCCGCCATGAAATGCGCTTTTGGCGAAAACCCCAAGCGCTGCTACCGCGACAAGGGCAACTCCAGCCGCATGACCACCGCCGCCCGCCTGCGCGAGATGCTGTTCAAGGCGCGCGAATACATGAACAAACTTGAGGCCGCCAAGGATGACCCCTCCAAGGCCCCGGCCTTCGACATGAAACTGAACGCGCTGCTGCCCGTGCTGCGGCGCGAGATCCCTCTGAAGGCGCACGCGCACCAGGCGAACGACCTCTTTACCGCGCTGCGCATCGCCCGCGAGTTCGACGTGAAAATCACGCTGGAGCACGTGACCGAGGGTCATCTGGTGGCGGACGAGCTGGCGAAGGAAAACGTGATGCTGGCCGTCGGCCCCACGCTGGGCCACGCCAGCAAGTTCGAGCTGCGCAACAAGTCATGGACGACGCCCGGCGTGCTGGCCGCGCACGGCTGCCACGTGTCCATCATCACCGATTCCCCGGTGATTCCGCAGAAATACCTGCCCCTCTGCGCGGGCCTGGCCGTGAAGGCCGGCATGGAGCCCTTCGCGGCGCTGCAGGCCATCACCATTCATCCCGCCGAGCACATCGGCATTTCGGACCGCGTAGGCTCCCTGGAGGCGGGTAAGGACGCGGACATCGTGATCACCGACGGTTGTCCCTTCGAGATCGAGACCAGCGTCGTCGACGTGTTCATCAATGGCGAGAAGACGGAGAAGTTCGAGGAACGGCCCATCTGACCCTGCCGTGCGGCGCGCCCGGTTTGTTTGACCAGGCGCGCCATTTTTGGGGCGTTTCGCGGATCACAGCGGCAGAAGCCGTTTAACTTGGTATTAACTCTCCCTGCAACATGTTATCATATGGTATGAGTTTTGGAATTTATAGTCAATAATGGCAAAACGTGTATTGCTTTTGAGGAGGAGTTTTCATGAAGAAGGTTCTGGCGGTGATTCTGGTTCTGGCGCTTCTGGTCTGTATGGGCGGAACGGCTGGGGCGTTTACGGAAACGGATACGTATATCGACGTAACGTCACAAGGTCTCAGCAGCCTTGACGTCAGTAAGAATACCGCATTGACAGACCTGCTTTTAGCCAATAATCAACTTACCTGTCTTGATGTCAGTAAGAATACCGCGTTGATCCAGCTGGATTGCTATAACAATCAACTCACCAGTCTTGATATCAGCAACAATACCGCTTTGGTATCGCTCACTTGCGACCTTAATCAACTCACTACTCTTGATGTCAGTAAGAATGTCATGTTGACCTATCTGAGTTGCGGTAATAATCGATTCGCCAGCCTTGATGTCAGTAATAATACAGCGTTGAGAGACCTGCTTTGCGACAACAATCAGCTCACTACTCTTGATGTCAGTAAAAATACCGGGTTGACCATGTTGTTTTGCCACAATAATCAACTTGCCAGTCTTGATGTCAGCAAGAATCCCGCGTTGGAATGGTTGCTTTGCGGCAATAATCAACTTACCAGTCTTGATGTCAGTAAGAATACCGCGTTGTACAAACTGTCTTGCCTAGGGAATGCCGAAGGCTTTTACCTCATCGTCGCGCCGGACAGCTACGCCATGGATTACGCCATCGAGAACAATATTCCTTACATCTTCCCCGGCGACTCCGCTCCGACGACCGAGCCTGCCGAGACGCCCGCTCCCACGCCCGACGATCCCACCCTCGGCGCGGATTACGCGGGCTATACCACCGTTGGCGGCGTGCCGGTGCTGTGGAACAACGGCCAGATCGACGCGGCCGCCGAGGGCCTCACCCGCGACGCGGCGCATCCCGACGACTGGTATTACTGCTCCGCAGGCGTCGTCCACACCGAAGTGACCAGCGTCGTGCTGTACGACGGCGCGTGGTTCTACGTGAAGGACGGCAAGCTA
>JAFZRB010000284.1 GCA_017620115.1 Clostridia bacterium
CCGCGTACATCACCGCGATGCGGTCGGCCACGTTGGCCACCACGCCCAGGTCGTGGGTGATATATACGGTGGTGAGGTTGTATTTCGTCTTGAGCGAGCGGATCAGGCTCAGGATCTGCGCCTGGATGGTCACGTCCAGCGCGGTGGTGGGTTCGTCGCAGATGAGCACCTTGGGCCGGCAGGCCACCGCGATGGCGATGACCACGCGCTGGCGCATGCCGCCTGAGAACTCGTGCGGATACTGCTTCGCGCGGCGCTCCGGCTCCGGAATGCCCACGTCCTTCAAAAGAGAAATCATTTCATGGCGCGCCGCCGCGCCTTTCAGGGGCCTGTGCAGCTCGATGGCCTCGATGATCTGCGCGCCCACGGTTTTGAGCGGGTTCAGGCTGGTCATGGGATCCTGCAAAACCATGGCGATCTCGCCGCCGCGCACCTTCAGCCACTGCTTTTCGGTTTTGTAGTCGGTCAGCTTTTCGCCGCCGTAGACGATCTCGCCGCTTGAGATCCAGCCGTTGGCGTCCAGAAGGCCCATGAACGTCTTCACGAAGACCGATTTGCCCGAGCCGCTCTCGCCCACGATGGCCAGGCTCTCGCCCTTATAGACATCCAGCGAGACGCCCCGGATGGCGTGCAGCTTCTTCCCGCGGAGATTGAACATCACGTTCAGATCGCGCACGGAGAGGATCGGTGTGTCCATGTGTATTCAGCCTCCTTCCTCACAGGTGGTTTTTGGGGTCGGCGGCGTCGGCGAAGGCGTTGCCGATGATGTAGAACGAGATGGTGATGATCGACAGCACGATGGCCGGGAAGATGAGCTGATACCTCAGCGACGCCGAGGTGATGAGCTTGCGGCCCTCGTTGATGAGGTTGCCCAGCGACGGCGTGTCCACCGAAAGGCCCAGGCCGATGTAGGTGATGAATACCTCGCTGCCGATGGCGCCCGGAATGGCCAGCGCCATGCGCAGCATGATGACCGAGATGAGATAGGGCAGGAGGTTCCTCATCATGATGCGGCCGGTGCTCGTGCCCAGGCAGCGGGAGGCCAGGTTGTAATCGCGGTCGCGGATGATGACAATCTGGTTGCGGATGAAGCGCGCCATGCCCAGCCAGCGCGTGAGCGACATGGCGAAAATCAGCGTGCGGATGCCGGGGCGCATGATGTAGGAAATCAGGATGAGGATAATGGTGTTGGGGATGTTGTCCAGCACGTTATAGACCTCTGTGAGGAGCCGGTCGAGCGCGCGCACATAGCCCCACACGATGCCGATCATGATGCCGATCAGCGCCTCGAAGAACGCCACCACGAAGCCGATGAACAGGCTCGTTCTCGTGCCGCTCCAGACGCGCGCCCACAGATCCTGGCCGATGTTGTTCGTGCCGAAGATGAACGCCTTCTCGGAGGGGATGGTGCGCAGCTCGGTCTCGCCCACGGTATACACCGCGCCGTTCTCGCCCTCACGGATGGACTGCGCGCGCGCGTAGAGCGCCTCGCCGGCGTTGGTGTAGTCGACCGGCTCCTGATACACCGACAGGTTGAAGCTGGATTTGCTTTCATACGGCACGGCCGTCGGGTCGTCCGGCAGCTTGAGCTTGGTCTGGAAGTTGTTTTTCACATAGCCGGTCACGTCGCCGTATTCGATTTTGCACCAGTCCTCGCCGTATTCCACCACCGTGATCTTCTCGCGCGCCTTGATCGTGGTGATCACGTTGCTCACGGCATACCAGTCGTCGTCCACCCGCCTGCCCGTCAGCGCCATGCCGTCCGGCACGGTGGCGTACACCGTGGTGAGGCTGGGCGACTGGTTCTGGAGCTGGATGCCGGTCACGGGATTGTTGTTGATGGTGTTGGCCGCGTACTGGCCGGGCAGGAAGGGCTGGATGATGGTGAAGCTCATCAGCAGCGCCAGCACGACCAGCATGGTCACGGCCGCGCGGTTGTGGAAGAACGCGCCCACGGTGCTGCGCCAGTAGGAGTAGTTGGAATAGCCCGTCTTTTCCGCCGCGGCGGCGTCGTATTCCGCCTCCACGAACAGCGAATCCTCGTCCACGGGCGGCAGGTCGCCCCGCACGGCCGCGGTGACGCCCTCCTCCAGACGGCGCTTTTTCTGGTCGAACAGGCCGGTCATCAGCGCGCACCCTCTTTCTTCACAAAGCTGATCCTGGGATCGGTCAGCCCCATCAGCAGGTCGCCCAGCAGCAGGCCGATGATGCCGATGGCGGAATACAGCATGACCAGCGCCTGCACCATGGGATTGTCCTGGCGGCCGATCACATCGACCAAAAGGCCGCCCATCCCCGGCACCGAGTAGAGCGATTCGATGTAGATGGAGCCGCTGATGGTGTAGAGGATCGAGGCCGGAATATACTGGATCATGGGCACGAACGCGTTGCGGAACACGTGGCTCATCATGATCTTCCGGCTGGAAACGCCCTTGGCGCGCGCCAGGCGCACATAGTCCTTGTTCATCTCGTCCAGCATGTAGCGCCTGATCCACATGGCGTAGCTGGCCGTGCTGCCCAGCGACATGGAGAACGTGGGCAGGATCCATGTGACCCAGTTGTTCCGGTCGAACAGCATGGAAATGTTCATCCAGCTGGTGCCGTACATCTGGATGAAGATGTAATAGACCGCCGCGGGCACCGCGTTGATGAACACGATGAACACCGTGCCGAACTTATCCCAGAAGCCCGACTTGCTGCGCGCCATCGCCGCGCCCAGCGGAATGCCCATCACGAGCGAAATCGCCATGCTCATGAGGCCCATACAGATGGAAAGCGGCGCTTTCTGCGCGATGATGCTGGCGATGGACGTGCCGGCGCTGTAGCGCGATGAGGTGCCCAGGTCGCCGTGAAAAAGGTTCACGAAGAAGTTCCTGAGCTGCACCGGGATCGGCTGCGTCAGTCCCAGATTGGCGAGCTTCGCGTTGATCTGGGCTTCGTTCAGCTTTTCAAAATTGTCGAAGTAGCCCTCGATCGGCATCTGCCTGAGCAGCACAAAGACAATCGTGATCACGATGGCCAGCGTCACCACCGACGACGCCAGGCGCTTGAGCACGTATTTCACCATGAGCGTGATTCCTCATTTCTGATTTTGCAATGATTCAATAAGTCCGCAGATTGGAGTTTGGAGGGCTCAAAGGGGCTTCCCCTGGAGGGGAAGCTGTCGCCGCAGGCGACTGATGAGGTGTTATCGTCGCGACCAGCATCCTATTGCGATAGACAGCAAAGAGCCGGGCTAACACCTCATCCGCCTCTCA
>JAFZRB010000285.1 GCA_017620115.1 Clostridia bacterium
GGCCGCCCCGGCGCGGGCGAAGGACAAATCTTTCAAAAATATTACCGGTTTGACGCACCTTTTCCGCCCTTTCAGCCGTCTGAATAAAAACGGAAACGGCTGAAAGGGCGCGGCCTGTCTGTTACAGGCAGACGATCACCCCGGACGGTCTGGCGCAGGCCTATGAGCGCAAAGGAGGCGGCTATATGAAGCGGACGGCGAAACGCTTGGTTGTTTTCGCGCTCTGCGCCGCGCTGGTGGCGTCGGGGTTGGCCGCCGCATGCCTCGCGGGGCACCACTGCGAAGGCGAGGACTGCCCGATCTGCCTCATGATCCAGACGATCGTCCGTCCCGCCGTGCTGTGCCCGACGGCGGCCGTCCTGTCGGCGCCCGTCCTGCGGACCGCCCGCGCGGGCATGCCGTCCGCGTCCCGCGCGCGCCTCTGTTCCTCCCTCGTTGACATGAAGACCGAACTGCTGAGTTGACAGCGCGGCGGCCGTCCCTTCATATCGACGAAAAAGAGGAAAGGAATATCATGATTGAGATTACAGGCCTTCAGAAGCGCTTCGACGAAAGCGCCGTCATATCCTATGCCGACCTGTGCTTTGAGACGGGCCGCAGCTATGTGCTGCTCGGCGCGTCCGGCTGCGGCAAATCCACACTTCTGAACCTCATCGCGGGCGTCCTGACGCCCACCGCCGGCGCGGTGCGCATCGACGGGGAGGAGGTCAGCGCGCTGCCCCAGCGCAAAAAGGACGCCTTCCGCGTGGCGCACATCGGCTATGTCTTCCAGGACTTCAAGCTCATCGAGGAAATGAGCGTGGAGGACAACATCGGCATACTCGCCCTGGAGCGGGTGGACATCGCCCGCATGGACGAGGTGTTGAACCAACTGGGTATCCTGAAGCTGAAAAAGCGCCGCGTGGACCGGCTTTCCGGCGGCGAGAAGCAGCGCGTGGCCATCGCGCGGGCGCTGGTCAAGCGGCCGGACATCATCCTGGCCGACGAGCCGACCGGCAACCTGAACTACGCAGTCGGCCGCCGCGTCATGGAGGAGCTCATCGCCGCCGCGAAGGGGCGCACGCTCCTGTGCGTGACGCACGACGACCGGCTCGCCGAACTCTTCGACGAGCGGCTGGACATGAACGCCGTCGCGTCTTCCGGGGAAGGAGGCGGGACGGATGCTTAAATTCGCGCTGAAAAACATGGCCGTGCGCCGCGCCCGGCTGCTGCTGGTCATGCTGTCCATCGTCATCTCGGCCGGCGTCGCGCTGCTGTCCTACAATGTCTCGCGGCAGGTGAACGACGGCATCGTGAGCACCGCGGCCTATTACGACATGATCCTCGGCCCTTCCGGCAGCGCCACACAGCTGGCCATGAACACCATGTTCTTCACCGATGAGCCGCTGGGCACCATCCCCTACAGCTATGTGGAAGAGCTGGAACGCAGCGGCCTCACCAATGCCGTCATCCCCTTCACCATGGGTGACAGCTACATGAGTGCGCGCATCGTGGGCGCGACGCCCGCCTTCCTGGACGGCAAGCCGCTGGCCTCCGGCGATATGTTCTCAGACGTGTTCGAGGCCGTGGTGGGCAGCGAGGTCGCCCGCGCCTATGGGCTGAAGGTGGGCGACGAGATCATCACCTCTCACGGGCTGAACACGACCGGCGTGGCGCACACCGCATCGCCCCTGAAGATCACCGGCGTGCTGCGGCGCACCGGCACGGCCTACGACAACGCCGTGTTCACCTCCTACCGCACCGTGTGGGCCGTCCACGGCTCGGAAGAACACGACCACGAAGACGAAGACGAGGACGACGATCATGATCACGAGCACGAAGACGACGATCATGATCACGAGCACGAGGCGTCCGAGGGCGAGGTGTGCGCGATCCTTGTGCGCAGCAAGGGCTTCAACGAATACTACCGCCTGAGCGCGTATTACGGCGAAAACGCGCAGCTTTTGTGCATCAATCCCTCCACTGTGCTGCGCGGCGTGCTCGAACAGGTGGACCTGAGCACGAAGATCGTCTACCTGCTGTGCGGCGTGATCCTGATCATGAACATCATCGTCATCTCGGTCATCACGCTGCTGAACCTGTTCGACGCGAAAAAGGAGATATCGCTCATGCGGCTGATCGGCGTGAGCATGCGCCGCATCGCCCAGCTGTATCTCATCCAGAACAGCATCACCGGGCTGTGCGCCGTGGTCCTGGCCATGCTCATGTCGCACGGCTGCCTGGCCCTGATGAGCGGGCTCGCGGCCCGCATGGGCATCGTACTCAGCGTGGACGCGGTCTACGCGCCCGAATGGGGCATCGCGGCGCTTGTGTTCGTCATCAGCGTGCTGCCCACAATGGCCTGCATCCTGCGCATGTCCGCGCGGGAAAGCCTGCCAACCTGAGGAGGTCGAATCATCGTGAAGAAATCCGCTTCCCTGTTGCTGGCGCTGTGCGTGGCGCTGCTCGCGTGCGCGGGCCTGTCCGGCTGTTCTTCGTCCCCGGCCCCGGAAAGCGTCACCTCGCTGAGTTTCGCCGACGCGACCAGCATCGAGACCATCCGCTCGCTGAACGGCAAGACGGTGTCCATCATGGGCTACATGGCCACGCTGTCGCCGGTGAGCGGCAAGTTCATGTACCTGATGAACATGCCCTACCAGAGCTGCCCGTTCTGCGTGCCCAACACCACCCAGCTGGCCAACACCATGGCCGTCTACGCGCCGAACGGCAAGACGTTCGCCTTCACCGACCAGCCCGTAAAGGTCACCGGCAAGATGGAACTGGGCGACTTCACCGATGAGTACGGCTACGTCTACAACTACCGCATCGTGAACGCGGCGTGCGAACAGGTCGACCTGTCCTCCGTGTCCGAAAACTACGCGCTGTGGCAGGCGGTGGCCTCGGACGGCGTGGTGGCCGAAATCAACTCGATGATCGACTATCTCTACTTTGTCTGCCAGTGGACCGAATACACCTTCACCGTGACCGACGAAAACGGCATGGATATCCCCGTGAACATGTACCCGGGCGACGCGGAGATGTATCTGGCCGCCGAAGGCCCCTACGGCTTTGCCGACAAGCGCGCCGACGGCTACTTCCCGGGCCTCGTGGCGCGGCTGAAGGCCATCAGCGGCACGGAACTGAACGACATCATCGACATCGTCAACGACGCCAAGGCCCTTGAGACTTACGCGCTGCAGGAGCTGGCCGACGGCCATTACAGCTACAACGGCAAGACGGACAAATACACGCTGACCAACTCCGACGATCTGTTCAACCGCTGGCTGGATATCAGCGCGCGCTTCTCCGAGTGGCTGGCCAAGTGGCAGATGTAGCACCGGGGGCCCGGGCCGCGGCCTGATACCGGTTTTCTTCTGAAATAAAAACACAGGGGCTTTGGCAAAC
>JAFZRB010000286.1 GCA_017620115.1 Clostridia bacterium
AGGCCGTTCTTTTCGTCCGGGTAGACCTCGCCGTCCACCTCCACCCAGCCGATGCCGGGCTCCACAGTGTTGAAAACGATCTGGTATTCGCGTCCAACGAGATAGACGCAGGGTTTTCTGTCGAACATCGCCGTCACCTCAATTTCACGATCCCTCCGCGGTCAGATGGCCGCTTCTCCCCTTCATGATTTTCCCGTACGCCACGATGAAGCACCCCAGGTGCACCGCGGCGGTGATCCCCCACGATACGGGATAGGACACATAGAGCGTCTGCAGCGTGTGGCTCGCCGCGAACACGGTGCAGATCCAGCCCATGCGCACGCCCACCACGCCCACCATGGACACGATCATCGGCGTGACCGAATACCCCAGCCCGCGCATCATGCCCACCATGGTATCCATGATGCCGCAGATGAAGTAAGGCGCGCCGACGAACGACAGCCGTATGAGGCCCCATTTGATGACCTCCGGATCGGTGGAATAAATTCTGAGCAGCGTGCCGCCCGCGAAATACACGCCCAGGCCCATCGCCAGGCCGAAGGTCGTCACCATGCCCAGGCAGCAGAACAGGATGCGCCGGATGCGCTTAGGCTTTTTCGCCCCCAGGTTCTGGCTGGTGAAGGTGAGCGCCGCCTGATAGAAGGAATTCATGATGACGTACACGAAGCCTTCCAGATTGGCCGCCGCCGAGTTCGCCGCCATGACCATGGAGCCGAACGAGTTCACCGACGACTGGATCACCACGTTGGAGATGGAGAACACCGAGCCCTGGATGCCCGCGGGCAGGCCGATCTTCACGATCTCGCGCATCTTGCCGCCGTACACGCGCACCCTGCGCAGCTGCAGCCGGATGCTGCTGTCGGAATGGAGCAGGCACCACACCACCAGCCCCGCGGCCACCGCCTGCGAGAGCACCGTGGGCAGCGCCACGCCCGCCACGCCCATTTTCAGAACGATGACGCACAGGAGGTTCAGAAGCACGTTCACCACGCCCGCAATGGTGAGGAAATACAGCGGCCGCCGGGTGTCGCCCACCGCGCGCAGCACGGCCGAGCCGAAGCTGTACACAGCGATGACCGGCAGGCCGGAGAAGTAGATGCGCATGTACAGCGCCGCCTGGTCTATGACCTCCTCCGGCGTGCCCATGATCTCCAGCATGGGCCGGCAGATCAGCACGCCGCCCGCGCCGAACAGGATGCCGCCGAAAAAGCTGATGGCGATGGAGGTGTGCACCGTCTCGCTCACGTCCTTCGGGCTGTTCGCGCCGTAATAGCGCGCCACCAGCACGCTGGTGCCGATCGACATGCCCATCAGCACGTTCACGATCAGGTTGATCAGAGCGCCCGTGGAGCCTACCGCGGCCAGCGCCGTCGGGCCGGCGTAGCGGCCCACCACCACGATATCCGCCGCGTTGAACAGCAGCTGCAGAACGCTCGTGAGCATCAGCGGCACCGAAAACATGAGCACCCTGCTCAGGATCGGCCCGCTGCACATGTCCATCTCGTACCGTCCGGTCTGTCTCATGCCGTCAACCTCATTCTTCGTCCCTCGTCACGTCGAACCGCACGCGGATGTCGTGAACGCGGCGCTTCTCCGTCGTCCAGCGCATATGATACTGCGGCGGCATCGTCACATGATACGCTTCCGGCTCGCCCGCGTTCAGGTCGACGTCGAAGGCGTCGCTGATCTGCGGGTTCGCGAGCCCGCCTTCCTCCGGCGAAATGACCAGCCGCCAGCCGTTCCGCCGAAGCGCCATGCCGCCGCCGCGGATCTCCGGCCGCGACAGGCTGTGCAGAAGCCACGCCACCTCGCCCGGCGCGTCCAGCTCGATGTGATCGGTCACGACGAGGCCGCCCTCCGTCAGCTCGAACGAGCGCGTCCAGGCCGTCACGTGTTCGTAGGCCGCGGACGGATCGACCGCGGCGCGCAGCGCGTCGCCGTCGTCGCGGGCGTACAGAACCCGGCCCGTGGCCAGATAGCGCTTATCGCCCTCGCCGCCGCTCGAACACGCCTCGTACAGCTGGCCTTCGCCGTTCACCAAGATGGTGTTGTGCGCCTTGGCGCGGCGCGTCCAGCCCAGGTGATGCGCCGAGCTACAGCGCCGCCCGAAATAGCCCGAGGGCGATATGAGCGCCGTGCCGCCCGCCATCAGCGCGAAGCTGCCCTGGTCGGCGTGCTCGTGGCTGATGCTGCCGTACCGGCTGGCGCGGGCCAGCAGCGCCAGCTCGCGTTCGGGATGACGGGGATCGGTGTGCAGGCTCGCGTAACCCGCGTCCGGGAACGCGCGGGCGCGCGCCGCGTCCCCCGCGAGGGAGTTTTCGTCCGGAGCGCCTTCCGGCAGGAACACATCCAGCAGGTGCAGCTTGAATATCTCCTGCGCCTGCGCCGCTTTCGACCAGCCGCGCTCGAGCTCCGTGCCGAAGCGTTCGGCGTAGATATGCCACGGGTTCTGCGCGAAGAAGCCCGGCCATTCCGGATCGTCCGACCTGCACCAGTAACCGTCGCCGAAGGGATGGTTCTCCCAGCCCGGCGGGCAGAAGTGCTGGAAATAGCGGATGAGCCGCTGGTAGAAGGGCCGCTTCAGGAAGCTCGCGCCCGAGAAGCGCTCCACCGCCGAAAAGAACGGCAGATACCACTTGGTGTAGCTGCTGGCGTAGAACATGCCCTCCGCCCAGCCGCCGTCCGGGCCGCCGAAATACGGGAACACGCCGCCGTAAATGTCCACGGCGTAGGTGAGCCAGCGCCGCAGCACGTCCTCCGGCACGACGCCGACGCCCTTCAGCGACATCGCCGCCTCGCCCAGGTAGGCCGGCAGGCGGCCGGCGTGGGAATTGCCGGGGTTCTGGCAGAAATCCAGGTTCCGGAGCCGCCGCTCGCACTGGAACGCGTAGGCCGCCGTGACGCGGGCCGCGAACAGGCGCTCCTTCCCGTCCAGCAGGTCGTACAGCATGTCGAACACCGCCGGGAAGCAGCGCGCGTGGCTCAGGCCCACCTCGTCGCCCCACGGGCCTTCCAGAGAGCACGGGCCTTCGCTGTTCCAGTCGCACAGCGTGAGGAACAGCTTCTTCGCGTGCGCCGCGGCGGCCTCGTCGCCCAGCAGCGCGTGCGCCAGCGCGCAGGCCACGAGATCGCGGTCGCAGAAATCGCGGTGCCGCCCGAAATACTCGCGGTACGGCAGCGCCTGCGGATCGACGTGGAAGCGCGGCGGCTCGGGCATGCCGTCCGAAAGCGCCAGGGCGACGTTGCGCCTCAGCGTCCCGACGGCCGCTTCGCGCGTCCTCACGATTTCCGGCGCGTCCCCGCGGAAGAACAGCATGCGCGGGCGGACGTCCGGCACGGCGTCGAAGAGCGCGTCCGCGTCCGGGCGAATGAATTCGACGGCGTTCTCCGCGATGGAAAACGCCTGCCAGCCGCGCTCGCGGCCGTCGGCCTCGACGTTCCATTCATAATCGCCCGCCGGCAGCGCCTTCTCCGGCACGACGTAGTTCTTCTCCGTCTCGCCCCGCCACACGGTTTCGCCGCCCCGCCGGACGGTAACCTGATAGGGGCCTTTCACGTCTTCCCGCAGCCAGCACAGCGCGGGCGGCGTTTCAAACATGGTCTCGCCCTCGCGCGGAGAGGGAAAAATCTGACCGTTTTTCGTGCGCTTCTGTTCCAGCTTCATGAGCGGCCCTCCTTTGAAAACCAGTGATACTCGCCCGTCACCGGATCGATCAGGCCCACCTGCCGAGCGGGCACGCCGGCCATGATGGCGTAGTCGGGCGTGTCCTTCGTGACGACGGCGTTCGCGCACACCAGATTCGCCCGGCCCACCTTCACGCCCGCCGTCACGGTGACGCCCGCCGCCAGCCAGCTTCCGCGGCCGATTACGATGCTGTTGTCGTAGTCGCCCTCCGTTCGGGCGCTGAAGCAGCCGGTGGCCGGATCGAATTTGTGATGCCCGGCCGTCAGCGCGCAGTGCGGGCCGATGAGCACGTCGTCCTCCACCGTCACCGGACCGTTCAGGTAGCTGTACAGCCCGATGAAGATGTTCCGGCCGACGGCGTCCTTATTCCTCACGCGGATGATGGCACCGGGCGCGACCTTCACGTCGCGCCCGCCGAAGCCCAGCAGCTCCGCGCGCTTCAGGTCGTCCTCCAGGTTGTCCGATTCGTTGCAGTATTTCGTGAGATCGGCGAAGAGTTTTTCGTCGATGCCGACGGCCTTGGACATGGGCGTCTTCCCTCCCTTATTCCGTAACCAGGTTTTTGAGCCACCTGCCGCGCCTGACCAGCGCGAAGCCCAGCGCGCATTTCAGAATGTTCAGGCCGGCGCACAGCGTGCACAGCGGCACCACCGGCAGGCTCGTCAGCCGTGAGAGCGCGAGCGCTGCGGGAATCTGAACCGCCCAGGTGAAGCCGCTGTCGAACACAAAAGTGACGCCCGATTCACCGCCCGAGCGCAGCGTGAAATAGCTGGCGTGGGCGAAGGCGTGGAGCGGCATGACGCAGGCGTTCATGCGGATCAGGCTGGCGGCGATGGCGCGCACGGCCGAGGTGGTGTTGTAGGCGGCCGGGAACAGCGGCGCCACGGCGATGAGCGCGGCGCCCGTGAGAACGCTGGCGGCCACCGAAAAGGCGATGAGCTTGTTGTCGGCGTCGCGCGCGGCGTCCATGTCGCCCGCGCCCAGCATCTGGCCCACGATGATGCCCACCGATCCGCCCAGCGCCATGAACACGATGCTGAACACGTTAAAAATGGTGGAGGATATGTTGACCGCCGCCACGGCGTCCAGTCCGCGGGTGGAATAGCACTGGTTGAGAATGGTCATGCCGATGGCCCAGAACATCTCGTTGAGCATCAGCGGCGTGCCCTGAACGGTGATCTGCTTCGCCAGCCGCGCCGGAATGCGCCAGCGCGTGTAGAGCCCCTTCATGAAGGCGTAGCGGCGCGCGTGCGCGTGGGCGTAGCCCGCGATGATGAACAGCTCCACGAAACGGCTGATGACCGTGGCCAGCGCCGCGCCGCGTATGCCCATGGCCGGCGCGCCGAAATGGCCGAAAATGAGCGTATAATTGAGCGCCAGGTTCACCGCCACCGCGCTGATGCCCGCGGCCATGGGCACCACAGTCTGGCCGGTCTCGCGCAGGGTGCTGGAATACACCGCGGTCAAGGTGAAGGGCAAAAGCCCCCAGAGCATCACGTCGATGTATTCCAGAGCGCACTTCATGGTCTCCTCGATGCTGCCCGATTCGGAGCCTTCGTGGAGATACAGCCGCACCAGCCTCGCGCCGCAGCTTTTGTACACCGCGAGACCGGCGACGACCAGCGCCGCGCCCGCGATCAGCTTATACTGCGCCGCGCTGCGCATGCCGTCGTAAT
>JAFZRB010000287.1 GCA_017620115.1 Clostridia bacterium
AACAGCTCGATGATGGCGTCGTCCATGCGCGCCTCCAGCCCGTCCAGTATGGGCGCGGCCTCGGGGTACACAGCCAGTCCGCAGTACAAAAAGTCCTTTTCCTGCCAGGGATCCCGCGGCAGGAAGCGCATGCGCCCGTCCAGACCCAGCCCGAAGGCCAGACCCCGCTCCGGGTCATACCAGTCTTTGCGCAGCGCTTCTTCCAGCGCCTTGCCGCGCTTTGCGTATCTCCTGGCGCACTCATGTCTCCCGGTGATGCGGCACATCTCCGAGGCGCTGTAATACGCCCGAATCTGGGCGCACACGAGGTCAGAGCCGGCCTTTAATCCTCCGACAGACTCGTCGCCTTCGTCGTAGGAGGCGATGCCCCGGCGGCCCTCGGCCACGACGCGATCCGGTATGCCGTCGCCGTCCCGATCCCACCGGCGAATGTACTGCTCCATGGTCAGCGCGCAGAATCGCTCAAAGGCCGGGTCTGTGAGATAGCGCTCGTCGCCCGTCCAGCGGTACATGCGGTAAATGGCGTCCAGCACGTCGAAATTCGCCGGGAGGTTATACCAGAAATCGCCGTCGCTGTCGTAGTCCACCGGGCAGGGACGGCCAAATCGGTCGATCTCCCAGAAGGAACAGTAGTCCCGGCTTTCCGAAATGGCCTGTGCAAATTTGCTCAGCATGTTGAAATTGTGTGTACCCAGCCCAAGCACCTGCGCGCCCATGCACTGGTGGCTCACGTCCCGCATGCAAAAAGCGTCGCGCCCGGGCAGCGCAGCCTCATAATAATCACCTACAGGATAACCCTCGAACACCCAGCCCAGCGCCTCGTTCTTGAGGCGGTCAAAGCCCCGCTCCAACGCTCGGTCGCTCGCATACAAAACCACGGGACTGATCGTCTTCAGCGCCATGAAAACGCTCCTTTCAAAAAGCAGGGGGCGTTTTTCTCCGTCCCCTGCGCACGGTCTTCTCTTCTCTTCTATTCGATTGTCACAGCGGCCTCTTCTTCCGCGAAGCGCACGGTCAGCCACAGCAGGCCGTCCCGCCGCTCCACCGACGCTTGCGCACCTTCGGACCGCGCCTCACCCTTCAAGGCGCCCGGCCAGACGGCGTAGCGCGCCTCGAGCCCCTTGAAGCCCTTGAGCGAAAGGCTGAGTGCGCGCGCCGTAGCCTGATGTCCGGTCACGCTCACGGCGTCCATGCTCACATGGCGGTCGGAGCCCACCAGCAATGGCAGGCCGCTGGTGATGTCGGTCAGCGCCACGACGGACGTATCGCCCAGCGCCAGCGCGCCGAATTCCAGCGCGCCGTCCTCCACGAGCCCCCCTTGCTGTGTCCAGAAATCGAACGCGCAGTAGCGCCGGGCCGGATCCAGCGCCAGTCTGTCCAGCGGCACGCGCACGGCCTTCAACGGCACCGCCGCGGCGCGCTGAACCACCGTCCAGCAGCGCCCGTTCTGGGCAAAATGAATGCTCCACAGGGAAGAGAAAGGTGCCTCGTCGTCGTCGATATGGCTCATCAGCCGGCTGGCCTCCTCCAGCGGGATATCCTTCGCCATACGGGCGCAGGCGGGCGACGCGTAGTCGATGGGGCCGGTCTCCGCGGCGCGGGTGTTCAGACCTGGCATGGTCTTCTTCATCATTTCGAGACGGACGGGATCGTAGTCCTCCGCCTTGTCGGAGACCATGAACAACCCGCCGGTGAGCGACACCAGCGAGAGCATCATGCGCACCCATTTCAGCTCTCCCCGCACACAGACGTGATCCGGGTCGAGGGTGAACAGTACGCGCTGGGCGAAGTACCAGCGCGCCGTCTCGCGCAGCTGCATACTGTACGCGCCCCAGGATGGGTTGGCGTCGGTGGCCACGCGCATGGCGTCACACACGCCGATGGATGAGGTGAGCACACCCCAGCAGGACAGGTAATACGTGTCCCATCCCAGCGCCTGCCGCGCCGCCTCCAGATACGCGCGATGCCGCGCGCGGGCGATCTCCGGCTCCATCAGGCCCAGGCGCACGGCTTCCTGCAGGCCGTCGTAGATGAGGTGCCGTAGTGCGTCGGACTTCACGTAGCGGTAGCCCAGCTCGCGGAAGGCGCGGTAGTACGGCGTTACCTGCCGGGCGAGCGTCTCGTCGGTGCAGTCCATCACATACTGTATCCAGTCGCCGCGGATGAGCGAGCCGTCCTCCTTCCGCAGGCAGAAGGCAGACGCTTCGGCGGCGGGCTCGTTGTTGATGGTGGCGTTGGTCCAGATTCCGGGCTGAAAGCCTCCGTCGCGCATGACTTTCACGATGGCCTCGTGGCCGCCGGGGAAGCGCCCGTTCAGGTTCAGCCAGCTCTCGGGCACATCGTGGCCGGGGGCGGGGGGCACCAGCTCCGTCTGGTAGCCGTCATCCAGCTGCATGTACTCCATGCCGTAGTCGCGCAGGGGCCTGAGCGCCTTCGCCGTGCGCTCGATGTCGGCCTGGGTCACGTCCGAATGATAGGCCTCCCAGGAACACCAGCCGGTGACGGCCTTCGGGTTGGGTCGGAACCGCCAGGGCTGATGCGTAGCGTAGCCCAGGTGCTCGGAATAGTAGTGCGGTCGGATGAGCACCACCCAGGGCCTGCGGCCGGCCTTCAGCATGAGACTCGCATGCCAGACTTCGCCGCTTTTCACGATCTCACGGCCCCGCCATTCGAACGGCAGGCCGTGCCAGCTCACCAGCAGATCCCAGTCCGGCAGATACAGGCCGTTCACGCCGAACATCAGCGGATACCCCGTCTGCCCGAGAATGGCCTCTCCTGCCTCTGCCCGGCGCGGGCGCATGTTCCACATCTCCACCGGCGCGCGGAATTCCACTTCGACCGCTGCGTCCTCGTTCAGCCACATCTGGAACTGCTGGATGAAGGGCTGAGACTGGAAATCGCCATCCGAATGGGCGCGCAGGCCGGGTTTCACATTTTTCGGGAAGCGCATGGTGATCAGATCGACGCCGTTGAAATTGAGGCAGTATGCGTTCTCATCGCCCTCCGCCTCGCACAGCCGGGCGTGGGTGGCCGGGGCGTCCGGCCGGGTCACATAGGGCCGGCGCTCGTACATTCTGAGCACGGGCGGCGGAACCATGGCCGCGCTGGATACGACTTGTGAGCCGGAATCCGGCCTGTTGCTGTTTTCCGCCATGATACGCGCCTCCTCAGCCCTTCACAGCGCCCAGGGTGATGCCGCCCACGAAGTAGCGCTGGAAGAAGGGATAGATGAACACGATGGGTATCACGACCACCATGGTGGTGGCCGCGCGAACGGTTTCGGGCTGGATGGTCCTCATGGACTGATACAGCTGCTGCTGGTTGGTGATGTCCGCCTTGGCGTTGGCCTGATTGAGCAGGCGGTAGAGGATAATTTGCAGCGTGTCCCAGGTGCCGTTCTTGGAATACAGCGACACGTCGAACCAGCTGTTCCAGTGGCCCACGCCGATATACACGGCGATACAGGCCAGCATGGGCATGGCCAGCGGCAACGCGATGCGCACGAAGGTCTTGAGCTCCGACGCGCCGTCTATGCGCGCGGATTCAAACAGCGCGTCCGGGATGTTCTGGATATAGCTGGAGGCCAGCAGCATGTAGTAGCAGCTGAACAGGCTCGGGATGATATACACCCAGAAGGAATTCATGAAGCCCAGCTTCAGCATCAACAGGTAGGTAGGGATCAGGCCGCCGCCGAAATACATGGTGATGATGAACAGCAGGCGCATGAATTTGCGGCCGTAGAAATGGCGGCAGCTCACGATGTAGCCCAAAAGCGCGTTGCACACAACGCCGCTCACCGTGCCGGTCACAACCCGCAGCACGGAAACCAGCGCGCCGTGCAGCAGCTTGGAGTTCTTGAACACGTATTCATAGTTGGACAGCGTCCAGGAGCGGGGCCAGAAGTACAGCCGGCCCAGCAGCGCGTCGGTGCCGTCGTTGAATGAGAACACCACCATGTTCCAGAAGGGATACATCATCAGGAACATGAGCAGCGCGATGACGATGCTGTTGAAGATGTCGAAGGCGCGTCCGGCGGGCGTCTGCTTGATATAGAATGCTTTTCTCACCGCAAATCCCTCCCTAGAACAGCGCAACGTCGCTGGCCTTGCGGGCGATGGCGTTCGTCACGAGCACCAGCACGAAGCCGACCAGCGATTTCATCAGCGAGACGGCGGTACCCATGGAATAATAGCCCTCCTGCACGCCGTAGCGGTAGGAATAGGTGTCGATGACATCCCAGTATTTCTGCGTGAGCGAATTGCCGATGATGAGGTGCTGGTCAAAGCCTGCGGACAGGATGCCGCCGATGCCCATGATCCACAGCAGCACGATGGTGGGCACGATGGTGGGCAGCGTGATGTGGATCGCCAGGCCCAGCCGGCCGAGGCCGTCGATGGAACCGGCCTGATAGAGCTCCTCGTCCACGCCGGACATGGCGCTCAGGTAGATGATGCTCGACCACCCGAGCCCCTTCCATATGTTCACGATGGTATACAGGCCCCAGTACCATTCGCCTTTTTGCAGGAAGGATATGCGGGACTGGGTGAGGCCCGCGTTCATGAGAAAATCGTTCACGATGCCGTCGGTGGCCAAGAGCTGCGTCACCATGGCGCCTGCGACGACCCAGCTGATGAAGTGCGGCAGGTAGCTCACGGTCTGAACGACCTTCTTCACCTTCAGGTTCCCCAGCTCGTTCAGCATGAACGCGAACAGGATCGGGCACACGAAGCCGATGGTCATGCCCAGGCCGGACATGGCCAGCGTGTTTCTGAGCAGCCTCGGGAATTCCTTGCCCAGCACGAACTTGCTGAAATACTTCAGCCCTACGAAATCGCACTGCCAGATCTCCCTGCCCGGCGTATAGTTGACGAAGGCCATCAGCAGGCCGTACATGGGATAATAGCAGAAAACAGCGACCCACACGATGATCGGAATGCACAGGAGCCACAGCTCCCGCTGCTGCCTCAGGCTGCGCAGAAAGGGGTGCTTCTTCCGCCCGATTCCGGCTGGCGCTTGCGCTGTCATGGCGCCTCTCCTCCTTACGATGCTCTTATGAAAAACCGGGCGGGGGCTGAACGGGCCCCCGCCCAGTTGAGGGAATGCGGTGAAGGCGAGGTTTAGTCGGCCATCAGCTTCAGGTTATACTGATAGTTCTCGGTGCGGTAGGCGGTGTAGACGTCGATGCCGGCGTCCTCAACGGCCTCCTGCAGCGCGGCCCAGGCAGCCTCGAACTCTTCGTCGGAGCCGGCCATGACGGCCAGCGGATAGTACTGCTTCCAGGCGTCGGACACGGCGGTCTTGGCGAAGGTCACGTCCTCGTCCATGGTCAGCGACTCGAACAGCAGGGCGGTGCCGTCGAAAATGGTGCCGGCCATGTTCTCGAACATGATGCCCTTCCACTTGTTCTCGGAGTACCACATCTGGTTGCCCCACAGGCAGTGGACGCCGTCGTCAAAGCGGCCCTGATACTGGATGATGGCGTACACGCCGG
>JAFZRB010000288.1 GCA_017620115.1 Clostridia bacterium
GGACGTCGATTTCGTACGCCAGTTCAACCGGGAAGCGCAGGCCGCCTCGAAGATGTCCCATCCGAACATCGTCGGCATGTACGATGTGGGGCAGGACGGCGACACGCGCTATCTCGTTATGGAATATGTCAAGGGCATTACGCTCAAGGAACTGATCCGCCAGAAAGGCCAGATCAGGCCGCAGCGCGCGATCCAGATGACGCTGAAGATTCTGGCGGCCATCGACCACGCCCACAGGAACCACATCGTCCATCGTGATATAAAGCCGCAGAATATCCTCGTGGACGCCGAGGGCCGCGTGAAGGTGGCCGATTTCGGCATCGCCCGCGTGGTCGATTCGGCCTCGAACACGGGCGGCGGCAACGTGCTGGGTTCCGTGCACTATTTCTCGCCGGAGCAGGCGCGCGGCGCGGTGGCCGATGAGAAGAGCGATCTGTATTCCGCGGGCGTGGTGCTGTACGAGATGGTCACGGGCCGTGTGCCGTTCGACGGCGACACGCCCATGGCCGTTGCGCTCAAGCATATTCAGGAAAAACCCGAGCCGCCTTCGACGCACAATCCGGAGGTGTCCAAAGGCCTGGACGAGGTTATCCTCAAGGCCCTGGAGAAAAAACCGGAAGACCGCTACCAGAGCGCGGCTGAAATGGCGGCGGATCTGAAGCGGGCGCTCAAGATGCCCATGGGCGGTTTTGTGCGGAAAACGCAGGAGGAACACACACGGAAGCCGCGCCGCTGGACGACATGGGTGCTGGTAGGCGTTGCCATCGCAGTGCTGGCCGCGGCTATGCTGGGCAGCTGGCAGTTTTACAAGCGTCTCATGACGCGCGTCCACGTACCGTCCATGCTGCTGGCGGACGTCGAGGACGCGCTGGCGCAGTTGGACGCGCAGGGCCTTGACTACGAGCTCGAACAGCGGTATGACGATGCGATCATGCCCGGCGCGGTGATCGAGCAGGATCCGGCGCCCGGTACGCTGCTGTATCCCGGCGAGGCCGTGCGGCTGGCGGTGAGCCTGGGCAGGGAGGCTGTGCCGGTGCCGGATGTGGTGATGCGCACGCGGAATGACGCCATGCTGGAAATTGAAGAAGCCGGGCTCACGCTGGGCGCGGTTTATCTGGAAATATCGGACGAGGTACCGGTCGGAGCGGTCATCCGGCAGAGTCCCGCGGGCGGCGATAACGCGCCTCCGTTCAGCGAAGTAACGCTGACGGTCAGCGGCGAGAGCGCCGCAGTTCCCAGCCTTGAAAACCTCACCATCGAGCTGGCCCGCACGACGCTGACGGCCTCCGGGCTGCAGCTGGGCGAGGTGTTCCAGCGCGACAGCGATGTGGACGGCGGACTGGTGCTCGAACAGTCGCTGGAGCCCGGAACGCGCGTGCTCTGGGGCACGACGGTGGATATCACCGTGAGCGCGACGAACGAGATGCTGTTTACGGCGACTGTCAGTCTTTCACTGACCATCGCGGACAACGGAACGACCGTTCGCGCGGCGCTCAGCGACGGCGAGACGGAGCGGGAAGTATACCACAGCGTGCTGAACGCGGGCGAGCAGGCCATTGAAATGAATCTGGACTGCATGAAGCCGGGACAGCAGACGCTACGCGTCTTCGCCGGCGACGAACTGAAGGACGAACGGGTCATCGTCTTCGGAGACGAGTAATCAGGAGGATTTTGCTTGGAGGGTATTATCCTGAGCGGCATCGGCGGCTTCTACACGGTGCGCGAGGATTCGGGCGCGTGTCACACGCTGCGCGCCCAGGCCAAGCTGCGCCGACAGCGCCTCACGCCGCTCGTGGGCGACAGGGTCGTGTTCCAGCCGGGCGAGAATGAACAGAACGGATGGCTTGAAGCGATCTTGCCGCGCCGCAACCAGCTGCTGCGGCCGCCTGTGTCGAACATCGACCTGATCGGTGTGGTGGTCGCTGCGGGCACGCCCGCGCCGGATCTGCTGCTCGCGGACAGGATGCTGATGTACGCGCGCCGGGCCGGCATCATGGCGGTTCTGATCGTGAACAAGTGCGACCAGGACGGCGGCGCGGCCGACGACATCGCCCGGCAGTACGCGGGAAGCGGCGCGCCCGTCTTCCGGACCTGCGCGACGACGGGCGAAGGCGTAGAACCGCTGAAGGAAGCTCTGCGGGGGAAGGTGCACGCGCTGGGCGGCCAGTCCGGCGTGGGAAAGAGCTCGCTGCTCAACCGGCTCTACGGCTTCGAGCGCGAGACAGGTTCCCTTTCCGAAAAGATCGAACGCGGGAAAAACACCACGCGTCGCTGCGAGCTGATTCCGCTGCCGGACGGGGGCATGGCGCTCGACACGCCGGGCTTCAGCCTGCTTGACCTGGAGCTGTGCGATCCGTTCGAGCTGCGTTTTCTCGTGAAGGAATTCGAGCCCTGCGAGGGCGGCTGCCGGTTCGCGCCCTGCGCGCACGTGAGCGAACCGGACTGCGCGGTGCGCGCCGCCGTGGATCGGGGCGAGATTCCCCGCGAAAGATGGGAACGTTACTGCGGGTTATTTGAAGACATGAAGATCAGATGGAGGGATCGGTATGGTTAAGATAGCGCCTTCGCTGCTGGCGGCGAATTACCTGACAATCGGCGACGAGATCGCCCGCATGAGGGACGCGGGTGCGGACTGGCTGCATTTCGACGTCATGGACGGGATGTTCGTGCCGAACATTTCCTTTGGGCCGGGTCTCCTGAAGGCAGCGGCCGGAAGCGGTCTGCTGCCGTGCGACGCGCATCTGATGATCGAGAAGCCCGAGCGCTACGTGGAGGAATTCGCGGCGGCGGGCGCGCGGGTGATCACCGTGCACGCGGAGGCCACCAACCATCTGAACCGCGTGCTCCACCAGATTCGCGACTGCGGCTGTCTGGCGGGCGTGGCGCTCAATCCGGCCACTTCGCCGGAGTGCCTGCGCTATGTGCTGGGCGATTTCGACCTCGCGCTGGTGATGACCGTCAACCCCGGCTTCGGCGGGCAGAAGATGATCTCCTCCGCGGTCGAAAAGATCGCCGAGATCGACGGCATGCTCAGGCAGGCCGGCGTGACGGCGGAAATCGAAGTGGACGGCGGCGTCAACGAAAACAACGCCCCCGCACTGATCGCGAAAGGCGCGACGGTGCTCGTGGCCGGATCGGCCCTGTACCACGCGGCCGACGCGGCTGCGTTTATCCGCAATGTGAAAAAGCAATAAGGGGACAGGCAACGAAAGCGGCGTTTTCCGATAGAATGAATCGAGAGCTTCTGTCGGGAGGTGCCGCTTTGTGCGTTCATGTGAGAAGAGATCGGGTTTCGGATGCAGCGTGCCCTGCTTTCTGGTCAAGATATGCGGCGCGGCTCTGGCCGTGGCCGGCGCGCTGCTGGCGCTCATCTTTATACCGATTCGGATGTGGCTGGCGCTGCTGGGCGTTGGGCTGGCAGCTGTGGGCGTGTTCATGTACCGAATGGGGTAATACTCAAAAAAGGCCTGCCGCGCCAACGGTGAACCGTCGGGCGGCAGGCCTTTTGCTGTCGGTTCAGCGGAGGGCGGCGTCCCCGCGCTTCTGTCCCGCTCCGCCCATCCAGGTGAGGAATTCGCATTCAAGGCGGCCGTTGTAGAAGCGGCGCTTTTTATCGGCGCGACGGCCGGCGTTGCGCTCGAAGGACATGTCTGCGCTGATGGCGCACAGGCACCAGCCAGGGCAGCGTTCCTTGAGCAGATACAGCTGCCTTTCCACGGCCGCCGCGGCCTTTCGGTCGCCCAGGCGTTCGCCGTAGGGCGGATTGCACAGGAAAACGCCCGCCTCGCCCGTGCGCGTCACCTCGCGCAGGTCGCGCTTTTCGAGAACAATGCGGCCGTTCAACCCGGCCTGCGCGACGTGCCGCCGCGCCAGCTCCAGCGCCTCGCCGTCGATATCCGAGCCCGCGATGCGCAGGGGGCGACTTAATCCCGATTCAAACGTTTCCCTCGCTTCGGCGCGCAGGCGGCGCATTTCCTCCAGCGGCATGAAAGGCCACTTCTCGCAGTCGAACGCGCGCGCGAGCCCTGGCGCGCGGTTCAGGGCGATGAAGGCCGCCTCGATGAGCAGCGTGCCGGTTCCGCAGCAGGGATCGTACAGCGGCATGGCAGGCCGCCAGGGCGACGCCAGCACCAGCGCCGCGGCCAGCGTTTCGCGCAGAGGCGCTTCGCCGTTCCAGGTGCGGTAGCCGCGGCGGTTGAGCGCCGGACCGGATGCGTCCAGGCAGACGGTGGCCGTATCGCCGTGAAGGGACACATCCACCGCGAATACCGCGCCGGTTTCCTCAAACCACTCGATGCGGTAAGCGCGCTTCAGCCGTTCCACGATGGCCTTCTTCACGATGGACTGACAGTCCGAGGGGCTCATGAGAGTGGAGCGGACGCAGTGAGCGCGCACGGGAAAGGCGGCGTCGCGGGGCAGGTAGTCTTCCCAGGGCAGCGCCCTGACCTGCTCGAACAGACTGTCGAAGGAGCGCGCTTCGAAGCGTCCCGCGACGAGCATGACGCGGTCGGCGCACCTGAGCCACAGGTTGGCGGAAAACGCCTGCGCGGGCGTCGCCTCGAACAGAACGCCGCCCGCGGGCTGCGGCTGCGCGGTCCCGATGCCGAGGCGCTTCAGGTCTCTGCTGGTCTGGCCTTCGAGGCCGAAGGCGGTATTCGCGATCCACTGCATGTATGTTTCACCAACCTGTCGGAGAGATGGAGCCGAACTCCCGTCGGCTCCGCTGCCCACATTATAGCATGGATCGCCCGCAGCTTCAAGGCCGCGCCGACCGGTTTTATTCGTCTGGGCCGAAAAGCAGCCGCGCCTGAGCCTGCAGGAACTGGTCGGCCACGCTCTCGGCGTCGTTGACGAAGCGCGGCAGCGCCAGCGTGGCCTCGGCGGCGTCGTAAGGCGTGCCGTCCACCAGCACCTCCACGCCCGTGACGCCGGGGAACTGGGCGCAGGTGAGCGCCAGCGCGCGCAGCGCCTGCCGTCCGCCGTCGGTGGCGTCGATGAGGTTCATGAATTCGTCTGTGAGGTTGATGGAAGCCTTGCCGTCTCCGTCGAGATCGACGCTGATGAGGCCGCAGCCCACGGGCAGAGCGCTCTCCAGCGGGCTCGTGTCTCCGGGCCCTTTGAGCAGCTCGAGCACGGCGGTGTTGAGATCGGCATTTCCGTAGACCATGCGCGTGACGGGCACGATGAGAGAGCCGGTTTCGCCCGCGAAGTACAGCGTGACGGGCTTGGCGTCCCCGATGGGGAAATCCGCCGAGACCGATTCGAGGTTGATCATGCCGCGCGTGAAATCGCCTGAGACGGGCGTGCCGTGCGAGAGCGTTTCCACCTCGCGGCCGTTGATGAGGAAGCGCACCGTCTCGACGGTGTCAAACTCGGTGAGCGCCTGCACCACGGCGCTGACCATGTTGCTCTCCGCGGCAGCGTCCGGCAGGGTATCGACCGTTCCGCTCAGGTTGACGCGGGCTATGCCGCCGGAGATATCCAGGTCGATGTCCGTACCCTCGGGCAGCACTGTGCGCAGGCCCAGCCGGGCGGCTTCCATGTCGTTGTGTGGCGAGGACACCATCAGCGAGAGCGTTGCCCTGGCGATACCCTCCTGCGGCGCGATCTGCTTCATCACGGGCACGATATAGCCGCTGTTATCCTGATAATAGACGATCGTCGCCACGGTCTGCGCCGCGTTTTCCGCCGATGAAACCGGCTGCGGTGAAGCGCTGGGCTCCGGCCCGGGCGATCCGGCTTCCTGAGGCCGGGGCGAGGCGGTGGCGGCAGGAGCGGCGGCGTCGTTTCCGCCGCGCAGGAACTGCCAGGTGAGGCACAGCAAAACCGTCAGCGCGAGCAGGCAGGCGGAGAGAAAGTACAACCGGCGCTGATCGTTCAGAAACTTCATGGCAAACCCTCCTTGCGCGTTTCGTTCACGGCCAGTCTATTCCGGCGCGGGAGGGGGTATGCCGCGAAAGGCGCGAAAAAGAACCGGCCAACCCATTCCCAAATGTCATTTCATCTGCTATAATGATGCTGGAAGAAACGGGCGGAGGTATCCTGCATGACGAATTACAACACCATTTGCGCGCAGCTGCGCGCGCTGGCGGAGGAGGAAAAATGGTTCCTGCCGCTGCTTTCAAACGCCTCGGCGCTGCTCTGGCAGTCGCTGCCTGACCTGAATTGGGCGGGGTTCTATCTGGTTCGGGGAGGGCAGCTCGTTCTGGGGCCGTTCCAGGGAAAGACGGCCTGTATCCACATCCCGGCGGGGAAGGGCGTGTGCGGCACGGCGATGGCGGAGGACAGGACGGTGCTGGTGCCCAACGTACACGAATTCCCCGGCCACATCGCATGCGACAGCGCGTCCAATTCGGAAATCGTGGTGCCCATCCGCGCGGGCGGACGCGTGGTCGGCGTGCTGGACATCGACAGCCCGCTGCTGGACCGCTTTGATGAGGAAGACCGGAAAGGGCTGGAGGCGTTCGCGGGGATCATCGGGGAAACGGCAGGCTTTGAGCCATGAGGGAGGGCTGAAACATGAGCAAACTGATCTATCTGGCGGGCGGCTGCTTCTGGGGCTGCCAGAAATACTTCGACCTGACGAAGGGCGTGTTGTCGACCGAGGTGGGTTACGCCAACGGCCCCACCGCGAACCCCACCTACGAGCAGGTGAAGCATGAACACACCGGCCACGCGGAGACGGTGAAGATCGAGTACGATCCGGATGTGATAACGCTTGAAGCGCTGCTGGAGAAATACTTCGCGGTGATCGATCCCACGGCGGTCAACCATCAGGGCGAGGATTACGGCATACAGTACCGCACGGGCATCTACTATACGGACGAGGCCGACGAGCCCGTGGCGCGGGCCTGTCTCGACGCGCTGGCGAAGAAGGTCGGCGCGCCGCTGGCGGTGGAGCTGAAGCGGCTCGAGAACTACTATCCCGCGGAGGAATACCACCAGAAGTATCTGGAGAAGAATCCGGGCGGGTACTGCCATATCCACTTTGACTGAGGGTATAAGAAAAGCGCAGGCGGGCGAGCGCGCTCCTGCGCTTTTTTTGCTGTTTCAGGAAAAGAGGAAATCGCGCAGCTCTTCCACCGTTTTGAAGTAATAATCACAGTGCCTGCGCATGAAGGATTCGATCTCGATGAGGTCGTTGGCCCAGCCCGCCGCCGCGAAGGGCACGCCGCAGGCGCGGGCCATATCCCAGCCGGGTTTGAGGTCGTCCAGCATGAGGAGCTCGTCGGCCCGCAGGCCGTATGTTTGCATGATGCGCAGCAGGGGATAGGGGTTTGGCTTGCGCTCCTCGGGCGGGCTTTCCCAGCCGAACACCATGTCCGGCTCGGGCAGGCCGTTTTCCCGGTAATCGCGCAGTATGTTCTCCGTCAGGGAATGCGAAACCACGCACAGCAGCCCGCCGCGCTGTTTTTGTTCGAGCAGCGTTTCACGCATGCCCTCGTAGGCGCGCGGAATGTGATTCTGAACGTAGGCGTTCCAATAGACCTGCTCGTGCTTCATCTGCTCGTCGGTCATGCCGACCTCGTCGCGGAACAGCGCGACGATGCCGGGGTCGAAGTTCTTGATGAAGTATTCCTCCAGCGTGCAGCGATAATGCGGGAAGAACTCCTTCGTGTACTGAACGAAGCAGGGATAATGCACCGTGGCCGTGCTGTTCACGACGGTGTCGTCATGATCGACGACGAGACAGGGGTATTTCATGGCGCCTCCTCGAAAATGTCCGCGGCCGCAAGGATGGCCTCTTTCACCTCTTAAAGAAAAACAAATGACCCCGCCACTTCGGTGACAGGATCTTTGTTTTGGCTGGGACGGCTGGGTTCGAACCAGCGAATGCGGGAGTCAAAGTCCCGTGCCTTAGCCACTTGGCTACGCCCCACCGCCGTCCCGCTCAGGGGGAATAAATGGGGTGAGTAGTGGGACTCGAACCCACGGTCTCCAGGGCCACAACCTAGCGCTCTAACCAACTGAGCCATACCCACCATACTGGCGCGCCCGAAGGGATTCGAACCCCCGACCCACGGCTTAGAAGGCCGTTGCTCTATCCGGCTGAGCTACAGGCGCTCACATGTCACTTCGGTCGCTAATAATCCCGCTGACATTTTAGTATTATAGCACCTGCGCAAAATGATTGCAAGGAAACGGGGAATATTTAACAATCAGGCTGTTTGCTCCGCTTCCACGCGATATCCATGTCACAAAAGAGGAATGCAAGACGAGAAAAAATGTGATATAATACCTTCAAGAATACCTTCAAGCATGGGAACGCCGCCGGCCAAGGGACAGTGACTGATGTAAACCCGATGGAAATCTGCCGGATCAATCGAGAGGAGGAGAAAGATGGATCGGTCCATTCTGGAATGGCTGCTGGGAGAAGAGACCCCGGAGGTACGGCTCAGGACGCTGAAGGAATACCTAAAACTGCCGGAGGACGACGAAAGCGTCGTTGAATGCAAGAAGAAACTGCTGCAAAGCAAAACCTGCGAGCGCGGATTGAAAAAGCTCAGGACAGACAAGCCCTGGGCGAAGTATGACGCGATCATGGCTTTTGCCGAATGGGGCCTGACGCGGGACGATATCGGAAAAGACATCGACGGCGAAGTGTTCGCGCTGATCGAAAGCACAGGATTCAAAATGCTGTGCGGCGAACCGCTTTTGCTCAGAAATCTCGTCAAGCTGGGATACTATCAGGAGGAAATCGTTAAAAACGAGATCGATTGCATGCTGGGCCAGATCAAGGAGGACGGCGGCTTTGGATGCATCAGCACCAACAAAAAGATCAACGATCCCAGAAAGCCCCATAAGAGCTGCGCGAGGCTGACGGTGGAATACCTCCTGCTGGCGGCTGAACTGCATCTGCTGGGATATGGCAGGGCATGCGAGAGCGCGTTGGTTCATTATTTCACAAAGCGGAACATCTTCTACCGGACAGACGATATGAAAACGCCCATGGTGGACGTGATGCTGAGCACATTCTATCCGCCCGACCCGATCAAGATCGGAGCGCATAATATCGTCTATGCCCTGCGGGTATTGGGGTGCGCGCCGGAGTCTGAAGCGATGCAGGCCGGATACAGGGTCTTGAATCAGCACAGGCTGGAAAACGGAAGGTATATACTGACGGCATCCAAAAGCGTTCCGGCGTTCAAGGCCGGAAATGTCGGCGAAGAGAACAAGTGGATAACGCTTTATGCCTGTATGGCACAAGAGCGGGAGGAACGGTAAGCGGCCTCAAAACCGCAGGGACAGACAGCTCAGTCCGCCGTCGATCTTGCGGAATTCTGAAGTGTCCACGATCAGCGTGGAATAGCCCGCTTTCTGAACGGCTTCGAGTACAGAAGGATAGCCCGCAGGCACGACGACCGTGCCGTTCATCCAGATGCAGTTGGCGGCATAGGCCTCACATTCGGGGATGATGATGCGGTTGAATGCCGCGAAGCATTCCTTGTCGACGAATTCGCCGGCCACGAGCATGTTGTTGTTCTCGATGTAATTGACGCCTGTTTTCAGGTGCAGCACCTTCTCCAGGGGGACTTCGACGCAACTGAAACCGTATTTTGCCAGAATCTCCCCGAATTGGCGGATGCCCTCGGCATTGGTGCGGGCAGATCGGCCCACATAGAAGCAATCGCCCACCATCATCACATCGCCGCCCTCCAGAGTACCGGGAGCGCGGATGTATTCGATATCGCTGTAAAACGTCCGGATCGTTTCGATGATACCGGCGGTTTCCCCGTTGCGGCTGGCCGCGCCGGGATTGGTGATGATGGCGCAGCGTTTTGTCACCACGGCGACATCTTCGACAAAACAGGAGTCAGGGTACGCCTCGTCCGCAGGCAGAACCGTCACATCCACCCCGCATTGCTTCAGGGCGTTGATATACGCGGCGTGCTGGAGCAGCGCCTTTTCGTAATCCGGCTTGCCGAGCTCCGGCGCGGATGTGATGCCGTTCAGCACGTTTTTACAGGGGGTTCTCACAATGGCATGTTGAAACACAGTCGGTCAGCCTCCTCAAAATGTGAAGCGAATGCTGGGCGCTCCTCAGGAAGGGATGAGGTTATACCGCCATTCAGCCTGCGGGTTGGGATGCCGGAAACTCAGGCCTTCGACCGGGCCATATGCTTTTCCAGGCGCCTGACGAGTGCGGAAAGCCCGGCCACGAGAATATAATAGACGATCGCGACGGAGATCAGCGGGAAATAGGGGGAAAGAGTGCGCGAGCGCACCAGATCGCTGGCGCGGGTCAGATCCACCACGGAGATCATGCCGATGATGGAGGTTTCCTTGAGCACGGCGATACCCTCATTGCAGAGCGCGGGAAGGATGTTGGCCATCGCCTGAGGAAGCACGATCAGACGCATGCACTTGATGCGGGTAAAGCCGAGGGAACGCCCAGCCTCCATCTGTCCCCTGTCCACGCCGCCGATGCCGCCGCGAATCACTTCGGACACATACGCGCCGGAGTTTATCCCAAAGGCGAGTATACAGACCAGCACCTTGTTGGAATAGCCGGCCATGATGATAAAAGCCATGATGGTCAGCTGAATCGCCAGGGGCGTGCCGCGCATCACAGACACATAGAAGGAAAGGAGCCTGTCCAGCGCGATCAGCAGATATGACCCGAACCGTTTATGTGAATGAAGGCCGACGTCCGACGCAAAATCATGCACGACGGCCACCACCGTGCCGATGACGACGCCGATCAATGTGGCCCATACGGTGATGATCAACGTGTTTTTGAGGCCCATCAGGAAAATCGACCAGCGGTTGTCACGGATAAAAGTGCGCGAAAACTCGTATTCGACCCAATCGATAAAGTCCTGCATGACTTTCCTTCCCGTACATCGTCAAAGGTTCCCGGGAGGCGGATGGAACCGGGCTCCCGGAAACCGACGTTTTTCTTTTTGCCTGCTGTAGAGCGATCAGTCCACCTGTGCGGCGAGCTCCGTGTGTTCGATGATCCAGGCGTCGATGGTGCCATCCTCAACGACCGGCGCGATGATCTCGTTGATCTTCGCGACAAATTCGCTGTCGCCCTTCTTCATGGCGATGCCGTATTCTTCGGTCGTCTTGGTGCCGTCCGCGTAGACCAACTCAAAGCACTTGATGCCGTCGTTCGTTGCCACCAGGTTTTCAGCCATCAGGGTATCGCAGATGATCGCCCCAAGCTCGCCGTTCTTCATGGCCAGCGTGGCGTCGGGCAGGGATTTGAATTGCTGGACAGACGCGCCGGTATCGAAGAGGACGCCGGTGGGCAGGTTCACCTCGTCGCTGGCGATGAAATCACCGGTGGTACCCAGGTGCACGCCGATGACCTTGCCTGCCAGATCGTCGATATAGACGGTGGTTTCGTCGTCCTCGGGGACGATGATGTACTGCGCGGCAACCGTGTACGGGTCGCTGAAATCGACCGTTTCGGCGCGCTCTTCCGTAATCGTCATGGCGGCGAGCACGATGTCCACCTCGTCGTTCACCAAATAGGTAGTGAGCGTTTCAAAGGAGACGTTCAGGATCTCCAGCTTCACGCCCAGCTGATCCGCGATGTATTGGGCAATCTCCACGTCCGCGCCGGTCGCTTCGCCATTGGAGCCGATGTATTCAAAGGGGGCCCACACGGCGTCCGTGCCCATGACGATCTTGCCCTTTGCCTGGATCTCCGCGAGCTTGCCGCTCTCCGCCGAGGCTGCCATCATGCCGCTGATTGCCAGAGCCAGGGCAAGCAGCAGAGCGATCCGATTAACATGGTTTTTCATTCTGATTCCTCCTCAAACCGATTGATGTATATATATACTATCACATCGCATGTTTATACGTCAATGGTCTGAGCGCGATTTTACAGCGACATAACTGTCCGCCGGTCCTTATCCCCCTGTTTTGGGGCCGGAGATGATTCAATCCGGGCGTCTATCGTGAATAATCGCACCCGCTGCGCACAGGTCCCTCTGCGCCGGAGGTATAGCGGGCGTGAAACTCCAAATTGATTTGCCTCAACTCTTTGCGGCCTTCGATATAGTCCTGATACATTTCCAGAATACCCGGACTGCATCCGTCGCAGGCCCCGTCGATGTTCCCGATGGATTCCGAGACGATGCGTTCCCGTTCTTCCTTCGTCGTATCCGCTATCAACAGACTTTTCATATTGGATGATTCCCTTCCTTCATAACACCCCATCGGGACCGGCATCGGGCAATCCTGAGTCAACGCAGTCAAGTGAAGCTGTAGTCTATCGATTCGATCTTCCCGCTCTTGGAGGAACGCACCGCCGCCAGCGCCGCGGCCACCGTACAGGCGCCCTCGTAAGCGTCCGTGGGCACGGGCGCGTCGTTGACGATGCAGTCGGTAAACACGCTGATTTCTCCGATCGTATTGTGGTTGTTGATGCTGATCGGATAGAGCATGGGCACGGTAAACCCGCAGGAAGAGTCTGTCTTGAACACCTGCATGTTCGGGCTTGTGTTGTCGGTGATGATCGTGCCCTTGGAGCCGTAGAACGCGCTGCGCATGGTATAGTTGCGCTTACAGCCCGTGGAGACGAACACCTTGCCGATCACGTCGTTCGGGAATTTCATGATGGCGATGGTGCAGTCGTCCGTCGGCCAGGAAGTCAGCATCTTCTTATTGGAAAACGCCGCCACCTCGTAGGGATTGCCGGCGATCCACCTGAGCAGGTCGACCGCGTGGCAGCCGCCGCCCAGGAAGCCGTGGCGCAGCGGATCCAGCCGCCACTGATTGCTGCCGAAAATCTTTGAATAGTCGTGCGCATATTCGCTCTCCACATAGAACAACTCGCCGATCTCGCCTTTTTCAATGAGCTCCTTCGCGGCGATGAAGCCGGGGGTAAAGCGGCAGATCTGGCCGACCATGAACTTCCTGTCTGACCGGCGGGAGGCCTCGATCATGGCCTTGCAGTCTTCCAGCGTCAGCGCCATCGGCTTTTCGCACAGCACATGCTTCCCGGCGGCCAGCGCGGCGACCGAGATCTCCCGGTGGAGCTGGTCGGGCACGACGATCACAACCACGTCTACGTCGTCGCAGGCGAGAACGTCCCGATAATCGCTATAGGCGCGCGCGCCCTTTACGAGGGCCGCGCCCTGATCGCGCCGGGTCTCGTCGATATCGCATACGGCGACAAGGTTCGCCCGGTTGTCGGATTTGATCCCTTCAACGTGTGCGCGCCCCATGCCGCTCATGCCAATGACCGCATAGTTGACTTCTTTCGTCATCGGATTTCACCTCGTATTATAATTCGTTATCTGTCCGGATATCCTCTCCGCCCGACAGTTTCTCCCGGCATCCAGACGCCGCATTCACGCGTATCCCTTCGCCGGAGACAAGTTTCGCCTCTGGGGTGCGCAGGCAGACATTTCGCGCCTGCGCATCGACATCGCCATACCCTGCGAAGGCATCCCCGCCGGCCGGATGTGTCGCAAGTCCGTCAAAAACGACATCCCGCGCTACGCTGCCGCCAAACAGCACGGCGGCAGGCTTCTCATAGCCGTAATTGCCCTTGCATGGATTGCGGTCTTTTTCGCGCATGATCGTGTTCCGCGCAAACCCTCTGTTTGAAAAACGCAGGTTTTCAAATTCCCCGCCGCCGAAATAAACGGCGCAGGCCGTGTCGCCGAACATCTGGATATTCTCGAAGGAGGAATCGCACAGCGTGCGGCACACGCTGACCCCGTACTGACTGCGCGCCTGTACGTTGCGCACAATAATATTGAACGTATCGCCCAGCTTCGCGCCGCTGTCCGGGTTGTTCGGGTCGTTATAACCGTTTTCTCCAATGCGCACGCAGACGTGGGCGCGCCGCTCTCCACCCTCGAAGGTGCCCCAATAGGGCGTCTCCATCGCGGGACGCACCCGCTCCGCGTCCGGCAGGCGATAAGCATATGCGGCTGCGATGGGGGAGGCTGGATCGGTTTCCACGCTGGATTGTACGTTCTCGATGATGATGTTATACAATTTGCGGTCATAGTGGTTGAGAAGGCGGACATTCGCGCAGCGTGTCGCCGTCATGATGTTGCGGATCACGACGCCGTGGATGGAGTCGTCCATGCCTTGAACGCGCGCCACCCGGTCGTTGAGGCAGGTGAGCGCGACGGAGTCGTCCTGCGTATAGCCGGTGATGTTCTCGATGACGAAGTCCTGGCAGCCCATGCGCAGGTCGACGCCGTCGTTATTCGGGCAGCCGCCGGCGGTCATGAAGTGAATGTTCGCCACGCGCCCGAAGGAGCAGAAGTGGAACGTCATGCCCCAGTAGCGCGCGTTGACGACGCGCAGGTTCTCAACCGACACGCGCTCCGCGTTGTGCAGGTGGATCATCGTATTGGCCAGTGCCGGATAAGGGAGCTTGGGCTGAATCTCCGGAAACCGCGAGGAGCCGGCCGCGTTGCGCTCCACCAGACCGTTGTGGTTGCCGCCGTCCAGAACAGCGCAGCCCCGCCCGACGATGTGGATATCGTACTGTCGGTTTTTGAGCAGGCCCGCTTCCTCCGTACGCGCCCAGTCGTTTTTGAACATGTTGTCAAACGCGCCGTCCGCCAAGCGCAGATGGGCGTTTTCCAGGATCACCGTGCTGCCCGTGTGGAGCTTCACCGCTCGCGGCAGCAGCCATAAATCCTCGCCGGTTCGCTCGTTGCGGCGCGGAATGACGACCGTATCGCCGCGGGAGGCCGCTTCATCCACTGCGCGCTGGATCATTTGGGCGTCGTCGGGCAGGCTTGCGAAAGCGTTCGGATTGACAGACATATCAGACTCCTCCTACTCTTTCCATGATCGCTCTTTTCTATTTCGTCACGCAGCCTCCACTTTCCTGCCGGCAAAAAGAACAGGGCGCGAAACGGAAGTCCGTCCGCGCCTCAAATCGGGTTTCGATTACTCGCTGTAGATGTCCTTGGCTTCCCGGGTCAGGAGCTCGCTGCCTATTTTTCTTTCTCATGGATCTTCCAGACTATTTCCACATCCATGCGATCAGATTATCAGACCGCGTCATCCCCAGCTTTTCCTGCAGCATTAATGAGGCAAGGTTGTCTTTTTTCACCTGGCCGAAGGGGATAAAGCCCGCTTCCATTGTCTTTGCGATGAGATGCTTCTGAAGCGCGGCCCCGAACCCCCTGCGCCTGTATTCCGGGAAAACGTACAGGAGCCCCATGCTTCCTTCGAGGTGTTCTCCGATGAAGCCGACCAACCGATCCTGATCGTACCCGAGCAGGATCGATCTTCTCCCGACAACCTTTTCAAGTTCCTCCGGGCTGATCAGATCGTAGTTTTCCATGAGCATCGGAAGATCGCGTTCATCCGCTGTCCTGACAGACAATACGGCGTCGATCGGGGGCTTTTCGCCGTAATACGCCGCCTGATAGCACTCAAACATATCTGTAAAGCCGTATCTTGCAAACGCTGATTTTCCAATGGAGCAGTTTGAAACCATCAACAGTTTGCAGTCCCGGCCGATGCAGCGGTCGAGCAGCGGGAGCCCGACCGTTTCGTCTTCGCACCCCAGCAAGTATGCTCCGCTGACACTGTCCCGAACGAGGAGCGCATCATCCCGTTCTGCGATGATCTCTCCGCTTCCGCGCTTCAGAACGCGGTCAAGTCCCAAATAATCGATCCCGCTGATGTCCATGTTTACACCTGCTTATTACAGTTTCCGGGCAAATCGCTCATATCTTACCGACAATTCCCTTAATCGTTTCCCAGTCGGAGCAGCGTATGTATCCTTCCCCCGGCAACGCGCACTCACGATTCCACGGCCGGTCATAGACCAGTACCTTCAGTTCCGGCAGATGCCCGAAAAACCGGAACGCGGCTGGAGAATCTTCGACGGCGTAATCAAAACGCAGCTTGTAGTAATCCTCGATTTCAAGGCTGAAACCGCTGTGTTTATAAAAACCGTCCCGTCCGTACTTATTGAGACAGTACAGCCTGACCCGTTCAAGCCCATGCAGATCGAGCCATGTTCGCGACGGCCCGTAAGCGCTGTATGGACGGCCGGTTATAATGGAGACATCATAGCCGCGGTCAATCCAGCTGTTAATGGTCCCGGAGGCCCCCGGCGTCTCCTCATATGAAAGGAGCACTTCCGGCCGGTGACCCTGGTTCATCAGCAGCGCATACTGCTCATCCGTCAGAGAAAATGATTGCTGCAAATCAAAGTATCTCATCTTCTCATAGGGTACAATCTTTCCGAAAAGCTCGGCCGCAAGCCGGGAGAAATGCCGGCCGGTCTCACACAGGCAATCATCAAAATCAACATAAATCTTCATGGCAATCCGCAGCCTTTTCTCTTCGAGTGTTATTTCAAAGGATAACTGTCAATCCGCGCCTCGATGGCCTTCGAAAGGAGCGCCTGAAATGATCCGGTCGAACAGATTTCCCGGCGGAAAGACCAGGGTTAGGTAATCATTTCCGGTTTCGCATTCGGCTTCAAACGACCGCCTTGCGTTTCCAGATACCGGTTCTGTACATGATGAGCGCGTAGATCGAGCATCCGAACCAGCCGCAGGGGATCGACCATGCGATGCCCATAAATCCGAGGCCGCAGGCCAGGGCGAACACATAGGCCATAATCGTGCGCACGCCCAGGTCAAAGAACATGGAAATCATGGAGTTCAGGGAGTCGCCCGCGCCGCGCAGGAAAGATACGAAGCACTGTCCGAAGACATGACCGAACAGAAGCGGGGCCCAGATGCGCATGAACTTCGCGCCGACCTCGATGACATCCGCATCCGTATCATTCACGAACAGGTGCATGATCGAGCGGCCGGTGAAATAGATGACTGCCGACAGAACGGCGGACACGCCCACGACCACGCCCAGCGACTGCCAGAGGCCCTTCTTGGCGCGTTCCTGGTCGCCCGCGCCGATATTCTGCCCCACGTACAGGGACAGGGACATGGCCACGCCGGATATAGGCTGTCCGCAGAGCTGCTCCATCTTATTGGCCGCGGTATAAGCCGCCATGCTGATCGTGCCGTAGGAGTTGATGAGGCCCTGAACCATCACCATGCCCAGACTGGTGATGCTGGCCTGAATGGAGGAGGGCAGGCCCAGGCGGAGGATATCCCTGAGCAGCTTGCGGTCGAAGACCAGCTCGCCCTTTTTGAACTGAAAATACGGCGACGTATGCGAGACGTAGATCAGGCATAGCGCCACGGAGATCGCCTGAGCCAAAACCGTGGCGGTGGCTACGCCGGGCACGTCCATGTGCAGCACCAGCACGAAGAACAGGTCGCCGATGATGTTGAGGATCGAAGAGATGATCAGGAAGATGAGGGGCGTGACGCTGTCGCCCAGGGCGCGCAGGAATGCGGAGAAGAAGTTGTAGAGCGCCATGAACACCATGCCGCCGACATAGATGCGGAAGTAGGCCATGGCGTCAGCCATAACTTCCTCGGGTACGTTTACCCAGCGCATGATATACGGGGCCAGGAACTGCCCGACGACGGTGAGAACCACCGCCAGGCCCAGCAGGAAGTAAAGCGTTGTGGATATTGTGCGCTTGATCTTTTCGGTCTCGCCTGCGCCGGCAAACTGTGCGGCCACGACGCTGGCGCCGGTTGGGAAGCCCGTCATGATGCCCACCAGCATCATGGTGATGGTCGCCGTCGATCCCACCGCGGCCAGGGCGTTGGCGCTTACGTACTTGCCGACGATGATGCTGTCCGCCATGTTGTAGAGCTGCTGGAAAACACTGCCAAGGAAGATCGGAAGGGAGAACAGAAGAATCCCCTTAAGAATCGGCCCGTGAACCATGTCGACCTTACGGGCCTGAATGGATTTCAGTTTCATACGCATATCTCCTCCTGTCCGCATGCGAACTTCATGTGTTTTTGAGAATCCCGTCCGAAGGCGGGAGAATAATCAGGCGATGGCGTCACGAATCCTCGAAAGATAATTCAGGAACCGTTTTCGCTCCGCTTCGTCGAGCGGGCTCAGAAGCCGGGTCTCCATCTCCTGCATCTGCGCTTTGGCATCCCGGCAGTAGTTTCGCCCCTTTTCGGTGATGTGCACGACCCGGATGCGTTTGTCTTCCGGATCGCCGGAGCTGGCAACCAGCCCCTTTTCTTCCAGCCTCGTAACGAGGCCATGAGCGGTGGATTGCGCGCAATGCAGCATCTTTTCGATTTCTTTCAGGGTTGTAGTGCCTTCGGCATCATTCTCGAGCAGCAGAAGAACGCTGGACTGCGATAGGGTCATCCCGATTTTCCGCATGTTGTTGTTGCAGTCCCGTTCCAGGGCTTCGCTGATTTGTTTGATCAGCTCTCCGGCGGCATCTTTTGTTTTCATAGACTACGCATCTCCTGATCATTGGGCGCTTGGAATGATTAAATAATAGCATGCGAACGATAATGTGTCAATAGCATGCGAATGAAGCTGCTGAGATTTTACATAGGCGAGGCAGGAGCAGACTGCCGCCATGCCGCTATATAAACGCAACGCTTCGTCCGTGTTTGCCCCTGCCGCGGGCTTGCCCGTCCCCGGCGATTGCCCGGGCGTTTTCGTCTCAGGCCACGACGGGGACAACTGACCGCGATAGGACGCGAACGCCTGATTCAGCCTTGATCGCAGGATGGAGAAGTGTTATACTATTCAGCAGGACGCGTGTATCGGCATGCGAATAGGGGATCGCGCAATGCGGATCGGCATGAGAGTAAAAACGAATGTCACGATCTGTTCCAGGCCGACGGCGGATATCCGATACGAGCGCCCCGCGGCGCTTATCGCCGTGTGCGCGATGCCCTGCGCCGCGAATAACGCAGAGTCTTCCAAATAGGCTGAAGGAGGCAGGCATGGTTTTAGAATCTCAATCCGGAATGGAACGGCGGATCGATCCTGGCCGGGAGGGGGAGCGTCCCGGTCAGATTGATGCGTTCACATTTCATGGAAAAAAGAAAGCGGTTACATTCAGCTATGACGATGGCGTGACACAGGATCAGCGGCTTATTCGCCTGTTTGAGAAATACGGACTGAAATGCACGTTCAACATCAATTCGGGCCTTCTTGGGCGTCCAGGCTCTCTCATACGGGAAGATGTGACGGTCGCTCATGTGAAACCGCGCGTCTGTGAAATACGCGCGATCTACGAGGGACACGAGATAGCGGGGCACACGCTGACGCATCCGGCTCTGTCGAAGTTATCGGACGGGGAGATCGTAAAAGAGGTCGAAGAAGACCGCCTTGCGCTGTCGGAAATTGCGGGATACGAGGTCGTCGGGATGGCATACCCCGGCGGGACAGGCTGCATAAACGAACACGTGGCGGATCTGGTGCGTACAAAGACAGGGATCCGTTACGCCCGTACCACGACTTCAACGCACAGCTTTGAGCTGCAGGATGACCTGATCATGTTCAATCCGACAGTGTATCACCACAGAGAGTGGGACGCGCTGTTCGCGCTCGGCGAGGCTTTTTTATCCCTGCAGCCGGAAAAACCGCAGCTTTTCTATATCTGGGGACATGCCTATGAGTTTGACATTCACGGTGATTGGGAGCGCTTTGAAGATTTCTGCCGTCTGATTTCCGGACAAGCGGATGTTTTTTATGGCACGAACAGAGAAGTTTTACTGGATATACGGTAGCAAAACCAAGGAGAAAGCATGGCGGATTCAGCGCTTCGTCCATGCGGGGGGATCCAAGGCATGGATTCAAACGGCGTGCCGGGCCGGTTGAAGCTCAGATGACCGTTTTCCCAATACCCATCAAACAAATCACTATGCCATTGTTTTTATCATCCGAAGGAGGCGCGTGTTTTTATGAACGTTCTGCTCGTCTGCGACGACGTCTGGCACCCGGCCGAGGTCATTGAGCGTGGCCTGAAAGCGATGGATCATAGCGGTATTGACTTCGACCTGGTGAGGACCGCCAAGGATATTCTCACGCCTGCCTTTGTCCGCCGCTACGACGCGCTGGTCAACTGCTCGGGCGGCTCGATCAACGCGGCCAACAGCGCCCCCTGGTTTGAACCTTCCGTGACGGAGTTCGGGCCGGAGGAATTCCGCGATTATGTGAAGAACGGCGGCGGGCTGGTGGTGGTTCACGCCGGGCTGACCATCGGCGGGCCGGCCTGTCCCGCCCCGGCCTACACCGAAGCGGTGGGCGGTTACTTTGTGAATCATCCGCCGAGGGAGATGACTCATGTCACCATCACGGCGGAAAACGAAATCACCTGCGGCGCGGCGGATTTCTCCGAGCGGGACGAGCACTACCAGCTGGCCGTCACCGCGGAGGACATAGAGCCCTTCATGCGGACGGAATCCGAGCACGGCGGCGTGTGCGTCAGCGGTTACCGCCGCCTCTTCGGACAGGGGCGCGTGGTCGTGCTGACGCCGGGTCATACGCTAGCGGTGTGGGAAAACCGCAGTTTCCAGCGGCTGTTTCTGAACGCCATAAAATATGCGGCCGGATGAACGAAGCCTGCGCCGAGCCTGAATTGGAAGAACGCTGTTCCTGGCGGGAAATGGAAACAATGAGCGAAGTCGGCACTTGTCGCGAATGAGGCGCGAAGTTACGGGGGAGTTATATGGCGCTTTTGCTTTTCAAACAGATTCTGTCGCTGTTCCTGATCATGGCATGCGGCTTTCTCATTGTCAGGCTGCGTTTGCTGAAGAGTTCCGACAGCCGTATGCTGTCGGTTCTGTCCATTTATCTGATCGTGCCGTGTGTCATTGTCAAAGCCTTTCAGATTGAACTGACGGAGCAGGTGCGAAACGGCTTTCTGCTGGCCGTCGTGGCAGCGGTTGGCGCGCATATCTGTTTGCTGTTCATATCTTTCGTCCTGAAGCGCCTGCTTGGATTGGACGCTGTGGAGCGCGCCTCGGTCATATACTCAAATGCCGGCAACCTCGTTATTCCCCTCGTGACGGCAATATTGGGGGACGAGTGGGTTATCTATTCAAGCGCGTTTATCTGCGTGCAGCAAATCTTCATGTGGACCCACGGACAGATGATCCTTTCCGGGCAGCGCGGCGTCAACTGGAAAAAACTGTTCCTGAACGTGAACGTCATATCCATCGCCCTTGGCCTGGCTTTCATGCTGCTGCATGTCCGGCTTCCGGACATTCTTTACAGTTCCGTCAGCGCGCTGGCCGGCACCATCGGTCCGGTGAGTATGATCATGCTGGGCATGCTTCTGGCAGAGGTGGATTTGAAACGGATCGTCAGGAACGGTCGCGTCTATCTGGTCACGGCGTTCAGACTGATCGTCACGCCTCTCATTATGCTCTGCCTGATCAAAATCTCCGGACTGGCAGGCGCTGTGCCGCAGGGCCGGACGATTCTTTATGTTTCCTTCCTGGCGATGATGACACCTGCGGCGACCATGGTGACGCAGCTGTCTCAGCTGAACGAAAACCGGCCGGATTTTGCCAGCTCTGTCAACGTGATGACCACGCTTTTATGCGTTGTCACCATGCCGCTGCTCACAAAGGCGTTTATGAGCTGGATCTGAGTGGACAGACGCAGTCCGTCACGAAGGAACACAGATTATATTCTGAAACACTTCTGAATATCCTTCCACTTGCCAAGAACAAAAACCGTCTGTCCTTCCCGCAGCATGGTGTCGCTTGTCACCGCCCTGCTGGTATTCCCGTTTTCCCGCACAGCCAGGATGTTCAGGCTGTACTTCTTGCGGATATCCAGCGCGCCGACGGTTTTTCCATGCCATTCATCGGGTACCGACAGGTCATATATGGAGTACTCGCTGTCCAGCGCGATATAATCCAGCACATGATCCGTCGTATGCCGGATGGCCGTCCACGCCGCCAGCTGGCCTTCCGGGTAAACGACGTCGTCCGCTCCGTTGCGGAGCAGGAACTTCCGCTGCACCTCGCTGGAAGCGCGGGAAACGACTTTCCTGGCTCCCAGCTCCTTCAGGAGGGAAGTTGATTCCAGAGAACTCTGAAAATCGTCCCCGATCGCGACGATGCACACGTCGTAATTGTCCACCCCCAGCGACCGGAGGAATGTCTCGCTGGTCGCGTCCCCGATCTGGGCGTCCGTCACGATGGGAAGCACCTCGTTCACGCGATCCTCTCTTTTATCCACGGCCATCACCTGATGGTTCAGTTCGTTCAGTTTTTCCGCGACGCCGCGTCCAAAGCGGCCCAGACCGATCAGCAATATGGATTTCATAAGCACATACCTCCTATCCGACTGTCAGTTTCTCAAGCGGCAGAGTGCTGCAGGCTGATTTTTTGACAGACTGCGCCGCGTAAATCAATGTAAGCCCGCCGACGCGGCCCAGAAACATCAGCGCGATCAGAATGCCGCGGGAGAATAACCCGATCCGGCTGGTGATGCCCAGCGTCAGGCCGACCGTGCCCAGCGCCGAGGCCGTTTCAAACAGGCAGGTCAGCAGCGGAAGCCCTTCTACAATGCTGATCGCCATGCCGCCCGTAAAGAAGAGCAGATAGTACATCATCAGGACAGCGACCGTGTTCCGCACGGTATCCGCGCCGATCCGCCTTCCGAAGCAGGCCACCTCCTCCTGCCGGCGAAACACCGCCCAGGCGGTCAGCAGCAGGACCGCGATCGTGGTCGTTTTCATGCCGCCGGCTGTGGAACCCGGAGATCCGCCCACCAGCATCCAGAGGATCATCAGTCCCTGCCCGCCGCCGCTCATCCGGCTCAGATCAACGGTGTTAAACCCGGCTGTGCGCAGTGTGACGGACTGGAACAGCGACGGAAGGATCCGTTCCGCCGTCGGGCTGCCGCTCATTTCAAACAGATAAAACCAGAAGAACGGAAGCAGGA